>CBDVDF010000071.1:0-7263 GCA_965372675.1 uncultured Desulfobacterales bacterium | reverse complement strand
GCTGGATACCCTTGCCGCTTCCTTGTTTAAAAACTTCAATGAAATTGAGAAAAAGGAGTTTTTGCAGAAAGTTATTTCGGGAGACAAAACCAACCTTCCGCTCATAGACATGGTGGAGCATTGAATCGACGAATGTACGGATTCAGGTGTGAATCCCATCGAGATGAGTAAAGAGGTGCTGGCTGCTATCAGTCACACCTACGATCTTTCTACCTATTCGACCCCGGAGTTGCGTAGCCTTTTCAATGACTGGCTTGGGGAAATTGAACGAATGGTGGTCGATTTTGTTAACCGGCGGAAAAAAGCGGACCCTGATGAAATTGCCGAACAATTCAACCTCAATCGGGACAGTGCTATCTTCATAGTAAGCAAGCTGACCCGTGAAGGAAAAGTCACCATGCAGGCTTCCGGCAACGGCAGTAGCAAGATAAGATTGCTAAAGGAGAAAAAATGAAAGATAAAATAGCCAGCGGCGGTGCCGTAACCTCTGCGCTTGCCTATGTCTTCTGCTGACAACTCCCTATTATCCTGGCCAGTTTCGGCTTGGGGAGTTTTACGATGTCCATGTGGTTTGCCAGATATCGTTGGCTGTTTCTAGTTGGCACCATCATACTCTTGGGCTTTGCCTACTACAGAGCCTATAAGGGCCGGGGAGATAACGCCTCCAGGAACATTCGATATTTACATGGAGCAACAGCCTTGAGTATTGGGATGATCGCTTATACCTTAATCATAAATTAACCGGAGGTTAGAGATGACAGATATAGAGAACACCAATTGCACTCCCAATTGTTGACCTCCATCCGACGAGGCTGGCGGTCGCCAGCAAAGAAGTTCCGGATTTTTCACCGCAATTTCAAGATTTTTCGGTAGGTCACAAGCTCCAGGCCCAGGCACAATATCTGAGCCTGATGATCTGAACACAATAAGGCTTGCGATAAGAAACAAGTATGCTGAAGTGGCCATTTCTGCAGGAGGAAAATTCAAATACTCCACCGGCAGAGCAGGAGCAACGGCCCTGGGTTACGATAACACCCTGCTCCAGAATTCTCGGGATGAACTGCTTGAATCCTTCTGCGGGGTGGGGAACCCGTTTTCTATCGGCACAATAAAACCGGGCGACCGGGTTCTTGATATCGGCAACGGCGCCGGGTTCGACCTGATCGTCGCAAGTGGCCTGGTTGGAGAAAGCGGCAAGGTATGCGGTATTGACCTGACGGAAGAGATGGTCGGCCGGGCCAGGAAAAACGTTGCTCTGGCCGGCGTCGAAAATATTGAGATCCACCATGTTGAGGTAGAAGAGATCCCATATGGTGACAGGACCTTTGATGTAGTAATTTCCAATGGCGTCATCAATCTTTCGCCCCGCAAAGAGCTTCTTTTTAAAGAGATCCTCCGGGTTTTGAAACCTGGAGGCAGACTACAGTTTGCTGATATTATCTTAAAAAAAGAACTGCCTGACTCATTAGCCAACAGCCCGGATGCCTGGTCCCAATGAATAGGCGGGACGATCCCGGTCGGGGATCAAGTCAAACTTATGGAACTGGCAGGTTTTACAAATATTGAGTTTCTTGGTGAAACCGGTTTCGCTACTTCACCATACACCGGCGGGGCATTATTCAGAGGAAACAAACCACTGCAGACTTAGCTGTTAAAGCTCCCCATGCTGAAATGCTCCCCCTGTAAACTCTTGTCATTTTAATGAAAAACAACGCCATAAAAACAAACATCAAGGCTACGGCATTTATGCTGTTCTTTATCTCGGCCTTCTTTCTCTTCAAATACTCACCACTTGCTGAATATTTGGCCCCCCAGGCCATCCAGGACCTGGTCGACCACACCGGCCCTACTTCCCCGCTGATCTTCATTCTTGTCTATGCGTTCGGCATCACTATCTTTATGCCCGCGTCCCTGTTCACCGCTGTTGGCGCCATGCTGTTCGGAGTCTCATGGGGACTTCTCTACAACATGACCGGTGCCATGCTTGGTGCCTCAATGAGCTTCTGGATCGCCAGATATCTTGGCAGGGATTTTACCAGCGCTATCGTTGGTGACCAACTACGAAACTATGACGAAAAACTCAGCGCCAGGGGCTTTGCGACAACCCTCTATCTCCGGCTGATGTTTTTCCCGTTCACGCCACTTAATTTCGCTCTGGGGCTGAGCAGCGTTACATTCAATCAATATTTCTGGGGAACCTTTTTCGGCAAGATCGCCAGCGGGGTCATCCTGACTTTCTTTTTTGCGACCTTGACCGAAGTCTGGAGAAGCGGCGAATGGGCAGGGTTGCTGGGTTGGCAGACCTTGTTGTCGCTCTTCCTCTTTTTAAACTCTTTTTTTATTCCCAGAGTTGCAAAACGGCTGTTTCCGGATCTCCGGTAAAAGCTTAATACCAATTTTTCCCTTGAGGGATGTATGAGATCATTAATTATTACGGTGCTGGCAATATTGGTCCTTTTCAACCAACCGGCGACAGCAGCTGAGGTCAGCTTCCAGGAGAAGTATCTGTATGATGCCGGTGAAGCCGATAGCAAGTTGAGCTGCCGGGCGATATCGCTGATCGAGATCAAGCGCCTGCTGCTCGAAAGGCTGGGGACCTATATCGAAACGGAAAGCACCGTCGAAAACATGCAACTGACCAGGGATGAAGTAACCTCCTTCAGCGCCGGGGTAGTCAAGACCGAGATCCTGGAAGAAGTCTGGAACGGCAGACAGTACAGCATGACCGCCCGGATCGTCGTCGATCCGGAAGAAGTCGCCAGGCTGGTCAACAAGATCAAGAACAACCCGGATGAAAGAGAAAAGATCCGTAAACTGGAAAAGATCAATGCTGAGGCGGTGGCACGCATTTCTGAAATGAAAGCCGAGATGGTGACCCTTCAGGAAAACCTGGTAACTCTCAACCGTGATCACGAAAAGTCGCAGAAGATCATCAATGCTTGGGGCGCCTATGAAAGAGGGATCGATCTACGCATTGCAGGCAACTATGATGAGGCCCTGGAGGCCTTTAACCTGGCTGTGGGATCAAACCAGAATTATCTGGCCTATTTTCAGCGGGGCAGAACCCAGATGAAACTGAAAAACTTGCCGGAAGCGATCATTGATTTCAGCAAGGTTATCGAACTCAATCCGGAGGTTAAAGATGCCTATTTCTACCGGGGAAAGGCCTATAGAAAAATCGGCGAAAAACGTAAAGGACTTGAAGATATAAGAGAGGCCGCGAGACAAGGCAGCAAGTTGGCCAGGCAATTCCTCAAGAACAAGGGAAAATCGTACTGACACATGGAAGGACGCTGGGAGCAGCTTGATTCCGATGGGCCAAAGCAAGTTCCTACGGCGCATCACCTAATGGCGTCACTGGAACGACAGGGCTTTCTTGGGACAGTTCATCACACAGTTCGAGCACCGCAAACATTCAATGCTGGGAACCTGACCGGGGCCCTCCTCCTGCTTGAAGCTCCCCGGATAAGTGGAGATCGGGCAAACCTTCTGACATTTTTTACATTGGACACAGGTATCTTCCACGGTCAGCAGGTAGGTGTTCTTGCTGCTGATCCCCTGCATGGAACCCATCGGGCAGACCGTACACCAGACCCGCGGTTTAAAATAAAGGCCCAGACCGATGGCTATCCCGGTTGAGAGGATCCACATCATCCTGAAGACCCCACCGATCGCCTTGGGATCTCCCCAGGCAGTGAAAAGCCTGAACGACATCAAGCCCATCATCAAACCGAAAAGCAGCCACCTGAACCAGCTCGACTTGAAAACCGGCAGGATCGGCCGATGCAGGCTGACCAGGGAGAGAAAGCGTTCATGGAAGGCGCCCATCGGGCACAGCCAACCACAGTAAAAACGGCCCCGCTGACTGGCCAGGATCATGAATATGGTTATCAGGCCGAGGACGACAAAGCCGATTCTCGGGCAAAAATAGCCGCCAACAACCACCAATGGCAGTAATAATGACATCAGCAACTGGCTGGGCTTCCGGCAGCAGATCTCTTCAAATTTTGATTTTTTTCGACTCGTTTTTTTCTGCGACATGATTTCAGTCCTGATTTATTAAATATACTTCTCTTACTGTTTCTATATACAGTGAAGACTGCGGGCCCCAAGGACCCTGCTTTGGTTTACCCCTGTCGGGGCTGCTACGAACCAACATAACGGTAAAGGGTTCAGCGGCTCAAGGTTCAAGGTTCAATGTTGTTTTCTTTATTAACCGGGAACTTTGAGCCACAAACCATTGTGTCCTACAAACAATAGGAGATCATTGTGGAACGAAAAATCTTGGTGGCAGTGGACCCTTCCAGATACCCCCAGCACATTGTCGACTATCTCTGTGAGCTGTTTGATCAGCAACCGGAAATTAAAGTCCACCTCTTAAGTATTGTTTCCCATTCCACTTCCCAGGCCGCCAAAGACTGGCTGGACCAGGAAGACATGTTGTCAAGCATCGACAATGCAAGCCGGAAAAGGTTTCTGGCCAGCAAATCCCACCTTGAAAAGGCCAAAAAGAAATTTCTCGAAGGTGGCTTCTCCACAGAACAGGTCGAGATCTCGGCGCGACTTTCCCGGGTCGGTATTGTTGCCGATATTATCCAGGAGGCTAAAGCCGGTCTCTACGATGCGCTGATCATCGGCAAAAAAGATCTGGGCCGGCTGGAGAAGATGATCGTCGGATCCGTTTCGACAGAGCTATTGACTAAAAATGCTGGCCTGCCGATCTGGGTGATAAACGGCCAGGCCAAATCGCAAAAGATCATTTTACCGGTAGACTGTTCACCCCACACCCTGGATGCCGCCGATCATCTCGCTTTTATGGTCAAAGACAACCCTGAGGTGGAAATCACTCTTTTTCACTCCTGCTCAATGCTGGCCCGTGAGGCGATCACCCCCAAAAAACAGTTTTATGAAAAATGGGGCCAGGAATGGTCTGATAAACATCTCAGAGGAGATGATGATGGCCATTTCCATTTTTCCGGCCCCGAACAGATCTTCAAAGAGTCCGGCATATCACCCGCAAGGATCCACCGCCTGAACAGCAAATCAGGAATTGAGCCCGGCCAGATGATCGTCCACCATGTCAAACATGACGGTTACGGGACCATCGTCATGGGCCGTCGCCACAAGGATGTCGACAAGGGCATATTCCAGGGGGTCTCAGACCGGGTGCTGGCCAACGTTAGCGATGTTGCCATCTGGATTGTTGGCTGATCCGGCCCAACCGTGTTTCTCATAGGCCGAGATAGTTGCAGATACGCGGAGCATGGTGTTTGGCTATATATGTATATGCCAAATGCCAGGCGACAAAGTAGATGCGGCTATCTCGGCCTATGAGCAATGCGAGCTAAAAGAAATACCGCACCCGCAACTCCAACTTGCTGCTGTTCTGCTTTTCGCCATTCTCGGTAAAATAGCCGCCATTGATAACCGAACCCCGGAGCCGCAGTTCCCAGTTTTTATAACCGCTATAGACCGCCTCCGGACTGACCGTATAACTGTTGTCGTCAAGGTTGATGATGGCGGTAAGTCCCGGGGTCAGGTAAAGGATATCGAAGGGTTCTTTCTGGGTGATCCTGGTATAGAGGTAGTTCCTCCCCGACTGCGGTTTCCCGTAACCACTCTGACTGACCAGTTGGGCCTGCTGGTACAAAGCATCATTACCAGTGGCCAGATATTGGCTGTTGGCATCGGCCACCATCTGAAAGAACAGGTCCATCTCGGCCTCACTATAGCCATCGCCATTATGATAAAACTCGACAATGGCGGTAAGGTCATTCTCGGTCAGATAACGGAGACCAAGCAGATAGCTGGTATCGGCCACCTCCCTGACCGACAGGACTCCGCTTGGCAGGAGGATCCTGGTCTTTTGGGCCGAGGTATGGGCCACTTCACCGTGAATCTCGAAATTCACGGCCAGATTTGTTGAAAAATCAGCCCCATATCTGGTGGAACGACTGTCCCCTGTGAACCAGACCAGATCGATATCGATATCACGGTAGAGCAGGTAGAGTTTGGCCGCCAGGTTAACATTGTCGACCTCACCGAAATCCTCATTAACATCATCCCACACCGGCAGAACCACCGCTGTCAAGGCCACGGTCTGCAAGGCGCCGGGAAGGCTCTTGATCAGATCCACCCCTGCGCCGATATATCCCTCCAGGGACTCTTCCGGATTATTGGGGTCTTTGGGGCGGGCGATAAAACCGACCGGGTTCCAGGCATAACCTTTACCCCACTTGGAAACCTTTTTGCCGAGTTCAATAGTAGTCTCAGGCCTTGGTTTGTAGCTGGCGTATGCTTCAAAGATATCAGCCTTGTCAGCCCAGGCCAGTTGATCCTGCTGGGCCGTGGCCTGGAGCCGCCAGTTAAAGGTAACAGCGCCCCCGTCAAAGTTGCCGTCCAGCTGCAGGGTGGAGCTAAAGCGATCAAGGGAAGAACGAGGATCCCGGTAGAAATTAAGCCGGTAAAAGGCACCGTCCTGATTGAAATCGAGATGCTCTAATTTCAGCTCAGCATAACCGCCCCAGTCAAGGGTCTTCTTCTCGAATTCTTCCAGGTCAAAACTATAGTCTTCCTCCGCATGAAGGGAACCAGGCAAGGCTATTGAAAAGAAAGCAAGCAACCCGACGACAGCTCCGCGCCAGAGCGGTGCAGAAAAATTACAGATCATCGCAGTTCATCTACCCTGGGCAGATAATTGAGGCTGAACACTTCGTCCTTCAAGGCTTTCTTCTTGATCTTGGCATAGACCATCACCGACTTATATCCCTTGTACAGGGGGCTGTCTGTTTCCAGCACCGAGGGCCGGACAATCCCATCACCAAAATCCTTCGGTTCTTTATAGTAAAGGGTTTTGATCAACATGCCACTGGCCGCATAGCATTCTATGGTGGTAGGCACCATCGCCTTTTTGTCGACCACCATCTTCAAGCGGTCATAGGCAATGGCCGCTGTTCTGGCTTTCAGGTCAAGAATATACTTGCCGCCTTCTTCACTAACGCTTGCCACCTCATATTCAGCCCCGTAATCAAGACGGAGAATATCGGAGTTATTGAACACCCCGCCCACCACCGACTGCAGGCTGGTGATCCTGATCGGCCGGCCGACGTTGGGAATGTAGAGCCACATGTTTTCACCGATCCGCAAGGTCGAACGCCCCTTCTCGCTGGCCGGCGACAGAAAAAGAGCCACCATCTTGTCCTGCCCCTTCTTTACCGAATAGAGGACAAACTCTTTTTTGCTGCCGTCCGGCTCGATATTGAT
>CBDVDF010000070.1:0-7300 GCA_965372675.1 uncultured Desulfobacterales bacterium | reverse complement strand
GAACATTGACATGCATCCCCCCACTAGGTATCGTTGTTGCCTGTCATTTGTTATACGGAGCGACAGCCCATACGTCGAGAAGATTCAGACAACAGGAAAGGAGTTCGCAATGGGAGACAAAGGCGGCAAGAAAGATAAGGCCAAGAGCAAGAAACAGATGAATAAGAAAAATGATCAAAAAACCAAAAAGAAACAGGATAAGCAAGCGAGAAGAAGCCTGTAAGAAAGGGGCTGGGCCAAAGGGGCAGCGGTCGAGCCACGATAGGGGAAGGAGGCAAGTCTTTGCTTTCCCTCTTGGCTAGTTCCAAAAACAGTGCTGTTTTTTGAACAAAACAGGTCCGGTGGCTAACCTGAACGCCGCTTGTCCTTGTTTTTTCTGGCGATGTAGACCACATGCCGCCGCCCGCCCCGACCGGGGCGCTGGCGATCAACTTCAAACCTGGCCTTGACCAACCGCTTCTCAAAGGCCCGGTCAGGATCTTCCGACCAGACCGCAAAGATCCCTGCCGGTTTCAGGGCCGAACTGCTTAGCTCCAGGGCCGCATCACCATAGAGGTAATCCCCCCGGCCCATGTCTCCCTCGTAGGGACCTTCATAGAGATCAAGGATGATGGCATCGAACCGTCGGGGACCGCCCAGCATCGTCGCCTCGAGAATAACGGCCGCCACGTCATCAATGACCACCGTCACTCTGGGGTCATCAACAGCTCCCCCGGTAATCAGGGACAAAGGGCCCCGACACCAGTCAGCCACGACCTCATTAAGCTCGGCCACCACCACTTCGGCTCCGGCCGGCAGATTGTCGAGCGCGGCCTTAAGAGTGAAACCCATCCCCAGACCACCGACCAGTACCCGTGGACTCTTGATCCCGTTGATGGCTTCACATGCCAGTTCCGCAAGAACTATCTCGGACATGTTGGCTGATGAATTCATCAGCACCCGATTGTCGATGGTGATCAGAAAGTCAGATTCTCCCCGCTGCTTGAGTTCAAGAACACCCTCAGCAGTATCACTCTGATCAACTACCACCCATGGCTTTGCCATATCTGAATTCCGCTAATGTGTAAGATTTAGGATTTACTTGAAATTAAGCGCTACGGCCAAGTCACCGCTGAGCCTGAAACCTGTAAGACGGTCGCCCCTGATCTCCGGAGTCGCCAGAATCTCCTGACCATCAAAGAGATGGACCTTGTCGGTCAGTCCAGGAGCATCGATGGTAATGCTTATCTCCCCGGCCGCCAGGGAAACCTGCATATTCCCGAAATATTCCTCCCCGGCTATGATCAGGAACTCCTCCTCTCCCGGCAGTACCCTGCTGGAAAGATAAAAAATTGCCACATTCTGCTCCATTGTCCGCAGGACGGGTAGCAGGATTTTGATCACGCGTGCTTTCTGGACATAACGAACATAACCGGGCATGCAAATAGCAGTTATGATACTGATGATCAGGACCACTATCATCAGCTCGATCAATGAAAACCCCTGCTGTTTCTTCACCGCTCACCCCGGCTGTAAAAGGTTTTCATAATTATTCAACTTTCGGAGAGTTACTGCTTCCTGATCTTCTTCTGGTATTACAGGAATTTTACTCAGATTCTTCCTGATCCTTCTGCTTCCGCCTCTCCTCGTACCATCCAGGCTGCTGGTTGAGGATCACCGCCTCCTCGCCATTTCCTATCGGCTCTGCCGGAGATTCCCCGGTCTCTACCTCTGCCTCGACTTCCTTCCTCCTGTTAACCACCACCGACCTTTTCTTCTTCCGTTTCCGTCGCTCGGTCTTCCTCAAGGCGATGGCTCCAGCGACCACGACAAATACAAAGCTGATGATCAGGGCCCAGATGGTAGTCGGAACTCCCAGGTGTCCGGCCGGGCCAAGTATTGGAGAATTCCGGAATAGTTCAAAGAAGAAGCGGCCACCCCCGGAAACATCGACCATGTCCGGGTTGGTTGCTACCGCAATGAAGGATGTGACGATCGGCACCAGGACAAAGGCCTGATTACGCGGCTCCTTGTACCAGGGGATATGGACAAACGATTTTCTCTTCTGCAGGAGATTGACGACCAGGTAGCCGGCAACCAGAACGATCAGCATGGCCGCCAGGGCATAGAGGTGACCGGTGAACAGACCGTAAACAAGTTGGCAGTAGAGAATCACGAGCTCGTACAACCAGATTGCGGCCGTAACGATCCATTCGACCAACCATTTGATGATGGTCCAGAGAAACTTCAGGGACTTCAATATAACTGCAAAAAGCTCGGCCAGCAAAGGCTTAAGGTTTTCCCACATATCTCCCCCAAGGTCAGGGCCTGCCGTTAAAAAGCCCGGTTCACCATGAAAAAAATCACTTGTTGATCTACCCCACTATACCTGTATCCCGATCAGATGATCACCGTTTTTTTAATGTAGTTCACTACATCGTCCGGGTCATCGAGAACGGTGAACAGGAACATATCATCTGGGCTGATATTCTTGTTTCGCTTCAGCAGTTGATCTTCCATCCACTCGACCAGGCCGTTCCAGTACTCGCTACAGACCAGAATAACCGGAAAGGGCTTGATCCTTTTGGTCTGCATCAGGGTCAGGGCTTCGAACAGTTCATCCAGGGTGCCAAAGCCACCCGGCAGACAGATGAAGGCCATGGCATACTTGAGGAACATCACCTTGCGGACAAAAAAGTATTTGAAATCCAGAGGTAGATTGGCAAACTTGTTGGGCTCCTGCTCAAACGGCAGAACAATATTAAGCCCGATGGAAATGCCGTCGGCCTCAGCGGCCCCTTTATTGGCCGCCTCCATGATCCCCGGTCCGCCACCGGTCAGGATCGGATATCCAGCCGTGGCCAGTCGATAGGCAATGTCAACCGTCATCTTATAACAGGGATCATCCGGCTCGGTGCGGGCCGACCCGAAAAAAGATACAGCCGGATGCGGCAAGGCCGACAGGGTGTCGAAGCCGTCGACAAACTCTGAGAGGATCTTCCATATACGCCAGGAGTCGCCGACATTAAAGCTGTCGAGCTTGTACTGGTGATTATCGTCGTTCAGTTTAGGGATGGGGTATTTGGGTACCATATACTCTCCTGATATTAATATTTATAATTATTACAATAGGTTACAGGCAAGAGCCTGGTTTTATTGAGCCGCATTTTCCTCTATTTTCCGAATCTTCTCAGCCATGCTGGCCGCCAAGCGTTTTTTACCGGCTTGCTGATAAGCAGCCCCGAGTAATTTGGCCGCCTCAAGAGCAGACCGGTTAATTCTCAGACTCTTCTGGAGATCAGCTATGGCCTCCTGCTGCAGGCCCTGCCGATACTCAACCAGACCGAGACGGTACCAGTTATCAGCCCGGGAATCATCCAGCGCCACTGCTTCACGGCACAGGGTAAGGGCAATATCACCGCCTTGTCCCTCATGGTCATAAAGTTCGCCGAGCATACTCAAGGCCCTGCTGTCCCGGGGGTTATAACCACTCGCCTTCTCAAGGCTCTCCATGGCCCGCCGGTTCTCGCCCAGATTACGCCACGCTTCACCCAGACAGCGCAAGGCCGAGGCATCTTCCCACTCCTGACATTCTTCATTGCCCCGGCCGGCGGCCAGCAAGTCGACAACCTTCTCATATTGAGCGGATCGACAATAAAGCTCAGCCAACTGCAGGAAAAGGTCGAAGACCCGGTTGTCTATTGCCAGAGCCTTTTCCAGGAAGCCAACCGCCAGATCGTCCCGACCGGCGGAGAGCCAGGCGGAACCAAGATTGAACAGGGCCATAAAGTTATCCGGCTCAAGCTCGAAGGCCTTTTCAAAGCAACTGATCGCGGTCTTGTAGCGATTAAGCCGCACATATGCCACCCCGAGACTGTTAAACAGGTTGACATTGGCACCGTCCAGTTCCAGGCCCAGGAGGTACTCGCGCACCGCCCCGTTCATATCTCCTTCGTTATAATAAACGTCACCACTGATATTGAGAGACACCCCGTCAAAGATAGTGGTGGTCGCCGGCCCCAGAAAAAGGGTATGCTGCAAAGCCTTGCGGGCATTAAGGGCAACCGCAGACCTTTTGAAATTACCGCAGGGAAATGAGGCCAGACCGGCCGAGAAACTTCGACCGTCAACCTTGCTGAACTTCTGCTGGATCAATTTTAAAATTGCCGCCGCCTGCTCCGGTTCAGATCTGTTGATGAAAAGGAAGGTCTCACCGTACTGCCGCTCCAGCAAGGTAACCCCATCTTCCAGCAACGGCCGGAGATCATCGGCAAGACTTCGCTGATCATCCTGATCATCACGCAGGGCCGCCACTGAAAAGCCGTCACTTTGACGCCACAGGTCCCGGAAGCGGTTCTGCTCAGTCACAGCAAGGGGCCGGAAAGGGTGCTGGCGCAGATCGGCTTCGCTCAGATAGACGGCCCGAGCAAAAGGGCCGCGCCGACGGGCCTTGATCAAGGTCTGCCAGGCCCGGTCCATCAAGTCACTGAAATCGAGACTGTCATCATCGACCCAGAGCTGGGACATATGGGCCCGGCTCATCCCGTCCCGCTGGAGTTGATAAAGGATGACATCGGCCGTGGTGCGGGCCTCGGCAACCGAAACCCTTTCCCAGAGCATGGCGAAAAGTCCGGCCCCCAGATGAAATACCGCCACTTCCCGGCCGGCCATCGAGTTAAGGGACCCGGCCGCCCTTTTCAGATACGCGTAGGCATGGGCGGCATCCCTGATCCGGGGATATATCTCCAGCAGGACCAGGGAAAAGCCCTCTTGTTCAGCGATCCTCGCCTCCAGGCTCTCACGCCAGGCCACGCTGTTGAAGAGCCCGGTGAGGGGGTCGACCGCCCTGGCCCGGAAGGCCAGAAAATCTTCGCTTACGGCCTCAGCGCCTTTGAGCAACTCACCGACCGTAAATTTCTCATAAAGAGCACCACTGCCACCTTCGAGGATAACCGTCGCATAGCGCTGACCATCAAGGGTCAGGGGCAGGAAAAGTCGCGGCACCTCACTATCGATCACCGGCTTGCCCTTCCTGGCGACCAGAGCCAGAGCCTCCCGGTCTGCCTTGGCCAAGGCAGTCTCAAGAAGCTCTCCGCCAACGGCCGGGATCAGTTCTACATGACGGCAAGGCAGATGGCGGCGGACTATATCATTAAAGAAATAACGGAAAAAAAGCGGGTCGTGCTCTGCCAGTTCGGACGTGGGCCAATTGAACGGCAAACTCATTTAGCGGCTCCGAAAACCCTAAGGAGAATGGCGGCCAACGGAGCTATCTCCCGATCGGCCACCGTGCGCATATCGAGGAGGAGCAGATCGTTCTCGATCCGGCCGACCACCGGCTCGTCACCTTTGCGGAGCAGCTCTTCAAGTTTGTTGACCGAGATGCCTTGCGGCTGCAGGGTGACCGCCACGGTGGGGAGGTCCTCTTCCGGCATGGCGCCGCCACCGACCCGGGAGGCGGTCTTGAGCATCGACACTACGCACTTGCCGGCCAGAGATTTTTTGATCCGCCGCGACAGTTTTCTGGCCTTGGCGGTGATCTGCTCTACCGGCATGCTCAACATGGCCAGGGTGGGGATGGCGGTCAGGGCGACCTCTTCATCATAATAAAGCCGCAGCACCGCTTCCAGGCCGGCCAGGGTGAACTTGTCGATCCGCAGGGCCCGGTTCATCGGGTTCTGCTTGATCTGTTCAATGATCTGGCGCTTACCAAGAATTATGCCGGCCTGGGGACCGCCCAGCAACTTATCGCCGCTGAAGGTCACCACATCGACCCCGGCCCTGATGACCTCGCCAACGGTAGGCTCCTTCATCAGACCGAAGCGGGAAAGATCGATCAGGCTACCGCTGCCCAGATCTTCCATGACCGGCAGATCATGATCTTTAGCAAGCGTCACCATCTCCGTAAGATCAACCTCTGACGAAAAGCCGATCACTCGGTAGTTGCTGGTATGAACCTTGAGGAGCAGCGCCGTTTCTTCTGTGATGGCCGCTTGATAATCGCGCAGATGGGTACGGTTGGTGGCGCCGATCTCTACCAGTTTGGCACCGCTTCTGGTCATCACATCGGGAATCCGGAAAGAACCACCGATCTCCACCAGCTGACCACGGGAGACGATGACCTCACGCCCCTTGGCAAGTGTATCAAGGGCCAATAGCACCGCGGCGGCATTATTATTAACCACCAGTCCGGCCTCGGCGCCGGTCAGTTCACAGAGGATCTTCTCGACCAGGCTGTAGCGGCTACCTCGCTTGCCGGTATCAAGGTCAAACTCAAGATTCGAATAGCCGCCTCCCACCCTGGCGATCATTTCCAGGGCCTGGTCGGGCAGGACCGAACGCCCCAGATTGGTATGAATGACCACCCCGGTGGCATTGATAACCCCACGGAAATTACGGCTGGTCCTTTTTTTGAAGCGATCCATGAAAAGACCATGCAGATGATCGGCCGACAGCTCTTTCTTGACCGTCAACTGTCCGGAGATGATCGCTTCGCGGCAATCGTCGAGCAGCTCGCGGACCGTCATTTTAGCCTGCTGACCGATATCGTGGCCATTATCCTCAAGCCAGTTCAGGAACTCGTCAACCTTGGGGATAGAGCGCAGCAGTTTCTGGGCCGCCGCCGACAGATCTTTTTTGTTATTAGCCATATATTTTCCTGCGACAGCCGATCATCGCTCGGACCGTCAAAATAGTGAAAATCTCACATTACTCATAACAGCCTGAAAAATTTACCGTTTTTGCCAATAAGTGTCAAGAACGGCCGAGCCATAATGAGTTTTAGTGCCAATCTGACTCTAATATGTTAAAAATATTATTAAATTCAAACCGTTACGATCATTTAACAGGACAAAATCATGCCGGTTTTTCAACTGGACGAGTCGATCAGCTTCCCACCTCCGCAAATGGCCAGGGAAGACGGTCTGCTGGCCGTGGGTGGGGATCTCTCCCCCGAGCGCCTTCTCCTGGCCTATCAACTGGGGATCTTCCCGTGGTACAACCCCGGGGAAGATATCCTCTGGTGGTCTCCAGACCCAAGACTGGTCCTCTTCCCCGATGACTTCCATCTTTCCAGGAGTCTGGCCAGGGCCATCAAGCGCCGGGAATTCACCACCACTTTCGATACCGCTTTTGCCGAGGTGATCAGAAACTGTGCGGAAACCAGACTCGACCAGCAAGAAGGGACCTGGATAGACGAAGGAATGATCGAGGCATACTGCAAATTGCATGAACTGGGCTATGCCCATTCGGTGGAATCATGGCAGGATGGTGGGCTGAAAGGAGGCCTGTACGGAATTTCACTCGGCTCGGTCTTTTTCGG
>CBDVDF010000069.1:0-7376 GCA_965372675.1 uncultured Desulfobacterales bacterium | reverse complement strand
CGGTCGTTAACGGTGAGGTAATAACCAGTATTGAACTTGAGCAGGCTACCCAGGGGATTGTCACAAAGTTGCGACAGACCACCCCGCCCGCAAAATTGGCAGAAGCCTTGGCGAAAGCCAGAGAAGCTACCCTCGATGAACTGATCGAAGATCTGCTGATAGTCCAGAAAGCAAGAGAGTTGGAGATCAAAGTAACGACTGAAGATATAGACAACTCCATAAAAAGAATAGCCGCAGACAACGGCCTGACCCTGGAGCAGTTATACAAGGAACTGGCCAAGAGCAAGATCGATGAAGAACAATATCGCCGCAAACTGGGCAACCAGATCCGCCGCTCAAGACTGCTTAACTATGAAGTCGGATCAAGAATTGTGATCAGCGAAGAGAAAATACGCCAATACTATGATACGGTTTATACTAAGCAGGAGGTCGCCGACGGCTATCACATCGTCCAGATGGGCTTCACCTGGGGAACCCCGCAATCCTCATCTTCTGATAAGGCAGGCGCCAGACAGCGAGCAGAGAACATCAGGAAAATGGTTGCAGAGGGCCAGGATTTCCGTGAATTGACACGATCATTTTCCGACCTCCCTTCCCGCAAAGATGGCGGTGACCTGGGCTTTTTCAAGGCAGATGAAATGGCCGATTACATGCGGAAGATCATCGTCGACCTGCAACCGGGACAGATCAGCGAGGTGGTGGAAGCGCCGGGATCTTTCCAGTTCTTCCTGCTGTTGGCCCGCAACATTGGCGACAAAGCGGAAATTGCCCCATTTGAATTGGTCAGCGACGAGATCCGGGGTAAACTCGGTCAGGAAGAGTTGCAGAGAAATTATCAGAATTGGATGAAAGAGCTTCGGGAGCAGGCTCTGATAAAAAAACTTCTTTAGGGTAAAGTATACCCGTTATGCCATACCACAAGAATCCGGCAAGGGAAATGATCAATGGATAAGATGATTAACGACCACGAAGAGCAATTGCAGGAAACCCTGGGCAGCCTCCTGAAAAGGTCTCGCACCCGGCAGAACAAGTCCCTTAAAGATGCTTCTGAGGCCACCAGGATCCATACCCCTTCTCTGCAGGCCCTGGAAGATGATAATTTCGCGGCTTTACCGGCCGAGGT
The DNA here is from genome assembly GCA_965372675.1 of uncultured Desulfobacterales bacterium. Taxonomy (GTDB): domain Bacteria; phylum Desulfobacterota; class Desulfobulbia; order Desulfobulbales; family JAGXFP01; genus JAGXFP01. The sequence continues at coordinate 6,253 of CBDVDF010000069.1, read as the reverse complement.
GTTCGTCAGAGGATTTATCAAACTTTACGCCGAATATCTGGGCCTTGATCCGAAAGATACGATCAAACATTATATTGCGCAGAATAATACCGACCAGGAAGAACCCGCTGACAAGCCATATCAAAGCGACATCCTGAAGGGAGCGACCCTGGCAGAATCCACCTCTTTTTTACGAAAGAACGGCAAGATCATCACTGTGACCATCTTGCTGGCGATCCTGCTGATATTTTATGGACTGGGCGTCTTCTTTAAATCATCTCCCCCCCTGGATGACCTTCAACCTGGCCTGGATATTACCGATTCTAGACTCAACCAAACAGCACCGACCGACCAACAAAATGGCCTCATAATCGTCGAAGAAAAAGAACCGGCGCAGGCAGACACCATTACAGATCAAGCCGGGCAGCAGCAAGTTGATCCGGCAACTCCCCCTGTGATCTCACCACCGGCAGCAGAAACAACCCGCAAAGCACCCGCAACGGCCACCGATAAGGAAATTCCGCCGGCTGGGGTTCCCGCCGAAATTCCTGCACCGGCTGAAACCCCGGATCTCGCAGATTCGGAGCCGCCGGCAAAAAGCATTCGGGAGAACAGTCTGCCGAAAACTGTCACGGTTGCTACCAAGCCGCCGATAACTGATAGCCAGGACAGACTGACTAATGAGTTTAAATATTTCCTGGAAGCACGATTTAACGAGAACTCACTGGTTACCATAAAAGTGGATGGCCAGCCGCAGCGCCAATACAAATCCCAGGCCGGGATAGTCAGGGTCTGGAAAGCAAGAGAGAGCATCGTTTTGGAACTGGACAACAGAAACGGTGTTATCCTGACCCTTAACGATAAAGTTCTGGCTCCCACCAACAAAGAGGAAGCAACAGCAATTATCCGCATCCCCGAAGACATCATCGACAGTCAAAAGCCCTGATAAAACCGGAGTGGACCTGAATGGAATCATGCAGGACCCCGGCTGTGGTCATCGAAGTCAGGACCTACGGCGAATCTGACAAGATAGTCACCTTCTATAGCCTCAATCGAGGCCGGATGAGTGGTATTGCCAAAGGGGCCCAACGCAGCCTGAAACGCTTTCTCAACAAACTGGAGATGTTCAGCCAGTTAGAAATTCTCTATACCAACAGCCGCAGCTCTTCCCTGGTAATGATCGACCAGGCCGAACTGATCCAGCCCTTACCACTGATCAGAGCGGATTATGCACGCTATACGGCCGCCGCCCTGATCTGTGGCCTGACCCTGCACTGGACCCGAGAGAACGACCCTGACCCCGAGATCTTCGAACTGCTGGTCTGGGCCCTTGGCAACCTCGAAGACCCCAAAAGACCCGCCGTCTGGGGCGCCATCCTTTTCCAGATCAAAATGCTGACCCTGCTGGGCTACAAGCCCGATCTGAACGGGTGTATCGAATGCGGCGCAATGACCCGGGAAAACGCACCATTTCGTTTCAGCACGACCAGAAACGGCATGGTCTGCAGTAAATGCCACAAGATTGAAGATCACGACACACCCGGCCTGCCCTTTTCCCTGGACACGGCCGCCTTCCTCCAAAAAGCCCAGGAAATGCCTCTGGACAGACTTACCCGCCTTCATTTCACCCCAAAAGTGGTCAAAGAGGCCATCGCCATCCTGAAAAATTATGGCGCCAGTATTCTCCAGCGGGATATTGCCGCCTGGGATTTCCTGGTTAAATAACTTCAGGATCGTATCCCGTCCCAGTAATCTTAATAAATCTTAGCTGCCACCTGCAGTATCATCTTTGCTGGCGGATAATCACAAACTCCCCCGATGACATCCTCCGCCCCCGAACCACTCCAACCCTTAATCAGCAACTCCCATCTCCATTTCCCAATCAAATAATCCCGACCACTGCGACAATTTGCCACATTTTCAGCCCTGATACATTGTGGTAGCCTGCAGTCAGCTGAGATTTGCTCCACCTGCTGTTAAATGGAGGCGCCAGCTCATTTTAAATGATTTATCAGGGAGATATTGATGCGATATTTTTTGTTAATTGTGACGATTGTGCTGATTCCGGGCTGGTTGATAGCGGCAGAATTACAAGAGGAACTTGATGAAGTGGTGGTAACGGCCTCACGGGTCAGTGAAAAGATCAAAGACACCACGGTGGCCGTTAATGTGCTCTCTGAATCGGAACTGGAAAATGTTAAGGCCCGCAATCCGACAGAGTTCCTGACTCGCTTGCCGGGCATCAACTCCCAGAACCTTGGCGGAGAATCCGAGCTTACCGCCATCAGGGTCCCGACCCATTTCACCAATCCATACACTATCGTCTTACTCGACGGGGTGCCTACCAGCAGCTATGGTTCCGGCAGTTCCAGTCAGTTCAGTCAACTGAACAGCGACAATATCGCCAGGATCGAGATCATTAAGGGCCCGGCTTCCGCCCTGTACGGCAGCAACGCCATCGGCGGCATTATCAATGTAATCACCAAGACCCCATCACCGGAGCCTCAGGTTAAGATCTGGAGCGAGCTTGGAGATCATCAGCAGTGGCGCAGCGGTCTTTCCGGCAGCGGCAGTAATGGGCCCCTGGGGTTCAATGTTGATCTGAGCCTGATTGACAGTGAAGGCTGGCGCGACCACAACGCTCTGGAGAAAAAGGCTGGCACCATTAAAACCTACTTCACCCGGAACGATGAATCACTCCTGTCATTCAAGATCGACTTTCTCAGCTCCGAAAAAGACTCTCCGGGTACCTTGAGCGAGGCCGATTTTTACAGCGATTGGCAGCACAGTTATCAGACCTTTACCTATAGCAAAACCGACAAAATCGCTCCAGTCCTGTCCTACAACCATTACTTTGCTGAATCAGAGTTAAGCGCCACTCTGGCCCTACGCGATATTGAAACAGAGGGCATCCCCAACTACAGCATTCGTCAACAAGGTCCATCATACGTTGGCAGCATGACAACATCTGACAGCCAGGATCTTGACCTGCAGTTATTATACAGCCATAATTTTTCCCAGGCCCGCAGCAAGATCATCACCGGCCTCGATATGGTTCGCGGCAGCAAGGAGACCAACAGTTTCAATCTGGCGGTAACCTATGACACGCTCCTGAAACTCTATACCTCATACACCCTTGGAGCCCTATCCAAGTCCTACGATATCACGACCAAGGTAAACGCCCCCTATCTGCAGCTGGAAACCTCGCCTCTTGAAAATCTGAGGCTCATCGCCGGCGGCCGTTACGACTCAGCTGAATATGAAGTTGACGACTTGGTGGGAGGCACAGGCGTCGACAAGAAATTCTCACAATTCAGCCCCAAGATTGGACTGACCTATGACATCTCACCATCTGTGAACAGTTATCTCAGTTATTCGGAAGGCTTTGTCGTCCCGACTACCAGCCAGCTCTGGACCTCCCGTTATGACAACAGTGAACTGCAAGCGGAAAAAGCCAAAAATTATGAAGTTGGCCTGCGAACCGTCTTCTGGCAGAAGCGCTTGAAACTCGACACCTCAATTTATTCGATGGATATCACCAACAAGATCGTCGTCAATAATGATCCCTTTCCTAACACCAAGTACATCAACGCCGGCGAGACTTCCCAGGAAGGCGCCGAGATCATGGCAACCATCGTCCCGAGCGATCTTGCCAGGTTGACCATGGCTTACACTTACGCCCTCAACGAATACGATGTTTATATCGACGGTGGCATCGACTACAGCGGCAACTGGCAGCCCCGTTCCCCCAAACACCATCTCAATGTCAGACTTACTATTATCCCGACGCGTAATCTGGAGGTGGAACTTGAGATGGATGAGATCAGCTCGCAGTATGCTGATGATGCCAATCTTCACCAATACAGCAGACCGACCCTTTTCAACCTGCGAGTCGGCTATGACTGGCAAAGCTGGTCGGCATGGGGCCATATCCTCAACCTGACCGACAGGCAATACGCCTCTTATGTAAGTGACGACAGCGACGGCATGAACCTTTATTCCGGGTCGCCGCTGACATTTTTTGCCGGGCTTTCCTATAAATTTGGAGGCAGTAATAAATAATGGCTTCCAATCAGAGCAGGACAATAAAGAGATGTCACTTACCCTTCGGCCTGACTGTGGTGGTTGCCTTGGTCCTGGCAATGAGTTTGGGGCAGGCCCAGGCTCAATTGATAACTCCATTACGTCTCTCCCCCGCTCCTGCTTTGAATGCGGAAGAATGTGCGCAACATGGCGGCCAACCGGCAAGGACTGCTACCAGAGGAGGCCAGGGAGGGCGACAGGGCCAGCAACCGGCGCAGGAATCAGAGCATCGCCCCCAACCGATCCGCACCTATTACTTTAACGAGCACCGACGCCTGGCCCAAATAGAGGCCTTTGTCCGCCGCCCGGATGGCTCAATCATCCAGCCGACCCTGCAGTTGGGGGTCAAGCCAAACCTCTCATTCCAGACCCCTTTTGGCGAGGGACCGGTGCATGGGGCCAACAATGTTTATCTGCTTGAGCAGGGCGTAGAGGACCATGTCCTGGTGACTCGCTCAGCCCAATGGATAACCATGCACCATAATTGCGGTTGGGGACATGAGCATAAATTCAACATAGAGCGCACCCAACCCCAACCACTGAATACCCTTCCCCTTGAGATCGTCATCGGTGATCTCTGGGATAGCAATTTTCATGCAAAAGTTACCTCCGGCCAACAGCTGACTATCACCGTGCTGAGCTATGGCAAGCCATTGGCTGGAGCCAAAGTCCAATTGCAGACCGGCGAAAAGTGGGTCAAGGAAGTGGTAACCGGTAAAGATGGCACTGCCTCCCTGCAGTTGATCCGAGATTATTATCCGACAAAATGGTCTGATTTCAAGCGAACCAAGAGGGCCGAATTCCTGGTGACCGCTTTCTATAAGGCGGAAGAGCAAGGAGTGTTCAAGGACCTTGAATATGAGCGGCTCCAGTATATCACCACCCTGCCCTGGCATTATTCACCAGCCCGGGCAGATTATTCATCCTACGGCCTGGGACTGATGATCGGCCTGCTTGGTTTTACCTTCACCGGCGGTGGCATCTACTTCCACCGGGAGCGACGTAAAAAACCTTATAAGGGGATCTCCCTTGAAGGGTAATCGATGAACAGCTTTCGAAAAGCGATCAACAGCGCCGATCTAAGCCGCTTCCGCTTCTGGTTCCAGGCCGCGTCTTTTCTCCTCCTGGTCTATGGCGGTTATCTGGCCATCAACATCGGGGACCAGTTACCGACCTTTGGCTGCATATTTACCGAGCATCGTGGCGGTTCCTGCTACCTCTTCGGCTTTCAGCACCAGATGGCTGCGCCTTTTAAAAGTTATTTGTCCGGGCGAGGTATCGGGGTTTTCGTTGGTCTCCTGACTTTTTTCGGCTTTTTCATCGTCTTCAACAAAGCCTGGTGCGGCTTTGCCTGTCCCCTGGGCACTATCCAGGACTGGCTTACCGCCCTTCGCAACAAGTTTAAGATCAGATATGCAAACTATTCAGAGCCGGTATTTCAAGGACTTGGGAAAATTAAATATATTCTGCTGGCCTTGCTGATCCTCATCCCGATGGGTATTGGCAACTCATTTTTCGGCCTGCCCAAACTCAACCATGATTTTGGCGTACCGTTTTGCATGATCTGCCCCGGCCGCACCGTCTTACCCCTGTTCAGCGGCGACTTTTCGCAATTGGCCATTGACCTGAGTTCTAAAACGAAGATGATCTTCACGGCCCTGGGTTTGTTGATCACCGGTATTTTCCTGGCCGGCTCCTTTATCAAAAAACGTTTTTTCTGCCTGTTCTGTCCGATGAGCGCCTTTCATTACATCTTTGCCAAGGCCGGTCTGCTGCGGCTCAGCAAGGATGGCAGCAAATGCACCCGCTGCGGCAACTGTTACCGGGCCTGCGATGTCGGCATCAGGGCTATTGCCGATGATCTTGAGCATAAAAATATCGTCAAGGATGATTGCATGATGTGTTTCAAATGTGTGGAGATGTGTCCGGAAGAGGATTGTCTGAAGGTCAAATTCCTGGGCCTGCCGATCTATGGATCGACGGCAGAGGGATTTTTTAAGCGGATGCAGAGGCGTAACAATGCAAAGTGATGCGGATAAACGATTTGCCAGAATGCAACAGACCACCAGTCTCCACCTGGCCATGGAGGGCGAGAAAACCCTGCAGCAGATAACAGAGTTCCCTGGTAACCCTGAGGCCATGGACTATTTTTACGACCTCTTCCATGATCTTTATAAAAATGGCCACTCTC
>CBDVDF010000068.1:0-7407 GCA_965372675.1 uncultured Desulfobacterales bacterium | reverse complement strand
AACTGCAGAAGATATTTTTCTCCGGGTTATCGGCTGCTCGCCGGAGGTCTTCGCTATTTAGTGGTGACAGTTCCTGATCCTGGTAATTGGCTAGGCTGAGATCTAGGTTCTTCGCTTTGCCGGAAATTCCAATGAGTCGGTTCAGGTCGTTGATGGCCCTCAGGTAGCGGGCCGGATTTTCGTAAAGTTTCGGAGTGCGCAGGGCTTCGAGGTTCTTATCCAGATCGCGGATGGCCCGGCGGCTCCAGGTGTCGTCGCGGTCCGGACAGTTGTTGAGCAGATGGAGTTGGCCCTCAAGGTTGGCATCGAGTATGGTGCATGGCAGATCGTTACTGCGCAGAGTACCGGCCAGCAGGGTTATACCGGCTGGTGGTTCGCAGGCCTTGGCCATGGGTGGGAAGATAAGCAGCATAGTTAGAATTTATGAACTTTGGATAGAAGATTGTTGCTCGTCAAAAATCGTTATAGCTAAATTATTGCCTTCATACAAAAGGCGGATTCAACTCGCAAGTGCAACAATTGACTCCCCGAAGAATACCTCGTTAGGAGTTTGATAACCAAGACATTTTCTTGGTCGATTATTAAGTCGGTGCATGACGATCTGAATCTCCTTGTCGGTGACAGTTCTGAAGTCACAGTGTTTAGGGAAGTACTGGCGAATAAGACCGTTCATGTTTTCGTTGGTACCTCGCTCCCATGAGGAATAAGGATGGGCAAAATAGAATTCGGCAGCCAGTTCTTCGGCAATGTCTTTATGCTTGGCGAACTCTTTGCCATTATCCGAGGTCAATGTGTGAACCTTGTCAGCATAAGGTTTTAGCAGGTGCAAAATAGCTTCGCTGACCTGTTCAGCGGTTCTGCGATCGACTTTGGCGATAAGAGAGAGTCTAGCCTTGCGTTCAGTTAAGGAAACAATAGCCTGCTTGTGCTTCTTGCCAATGATTGTGTCAAGCTCCCAGTCTCCTACCCGTGAGCGTTTATTGACAAGGTCTGGCCGGGAGTCAATGCTTTGCCGATTAGCCAGTTGTCCACGGAGACTCTTTGTCCCATAACGCTTTCTACGCTGTTTTTGGCAACGCAAATGTATGTGGAGGTCGCCGCCGGTTGCTTTGTCGGTATAAATGTATCGATAGATCCATTCGTGGCTGATGGAATCTCGTCCGGTTTTTCGAAGCCGCCCGGAGATCTGCTCCGGACTCCATTGAAGTCTCAGTAAGACTTCAACCGTCCTCCAAGTGTCGGATGTTATTTTCGAGCGTGGCTTGTCCTGGTGTCGTTGTTGGGCAAAAGCATGGGCTTGTTTAGGACGGTAACCACGTTGTCCTCGGTTGCGTTTGAGCTCTCGACTTATGGTCGATTTATGAACTTCAAGCAACCTAGCGATTACAATTTGAGAATGTCCTGCTTTCATGAGAGCAAAAAGCTGGTATCTTTGCTCTCGGGTAAGCTGCGAATAGCGTCTCATCTGTGCTCCTTTGACTTGGTCGTCTAAATGGTACAGATGCTATCGCAGCTTGCCCATTTACACAAACATTACAAAGTTGCACTTACGAGTTGAATCTAAGAAATAAAATGAAGACACATTACAACACTAATAATTTATCATCGGCTAAATATAAATTGTTTTGTTGGTGAGCTAATGGCATGTTGCGCCGATCGATCAATTATAAATAATCGCATGCAGCCGGCAGTGAAAATGCGATAAAGAATAAAACATAACAACTTTTGGATCTCAGTGTTTAAGAAAAAGAACAGAACAACCAAGGGCAGGGCAGGTGCAAAACCCCGGCTGAAGACCGCCGCAAGGTCGCAAGCCAAACAAGACAACAGCCATCGACCTTCTCCAGCCAGAGCCCGGTCATCCGTCACCTTTGCCTCTTTGCTGTATGGTATGGCCGGTAAGCCTTCGCGCCCGGTTAATCCGATCACCTTGCAGGCTGCGCCTCTGGCCCATTTCCAGTACGCTGAAGAACTTAAGCTCAAGGACAGCGCTTTAAAGAAGTTCTGGCAGGAGTATAAGCTGCCGGGTCGGCCTGAGGCGGTTATTGCTTCGCCGCGTCCGAGGAAATACCGGACTACTTCCAAACGTCGCTGTATTCTCCGGGGGCCTTTTCTGTATCTGGTTTTTGGTGACAAGCTCCTCCGGGATCAGAAGAAGTCCTTTCTTGAGTCACCGCTCGAACCGCCGGAACATGCCCGCATCTACACTTTTCTCCAGAAAAAACTGAGTGAACCTACCTATAAATTGGTGGCTGCTCATCTCAATCACCTGATCATCCGTGGGAATTACGAGGAGCGGGTGGTTATTTTTAATGTCAGAAAGATGACTGGCCCACTGGTCCGTAAACTGAAAATGCTGGCCGAGCATCTGCAGAAGCCGCCATCGCCCGTGGCCGGTGCCTTTGTCTATCTTGATCCGACCGGTTCCGACTACTACCTGGAAAGCCGCCGACCGACAGATAATCTGCAATTGAAGAAACTATACGGTACAGCCCATTTGATGGTTAGTCACGGCGGCTGCCGGTTTAAATTTCATCCGACCTCCTTTTCACAGGTCAACGAATCGATCGTCGGGATCATGCTGGAGAAGGCCCGGGAGCTCCTCGCTCCGCAAGAGAAAGAACGGTTGTTTGATCTTTACTGTGGATACGGGTTGTTTAGCCATTATCTGGCCGGTTCCTATAAAAAGGTGATCGGTATAGATGCGGAAGGGCCCTCGATTCGGGCGGCCCAGGCCAACGCTAAACTGAATAATGAGAGCAGGAACACCAGGTTCGTTGCCCGACGGATAACTCCGAAGGCGATCAGTGATCTATTGCCGCTGAGCACCGAACCTGCCGCACTTATCCTCGATCCCCCCCGCCAGGGCCCGCAGAAAGGAGTGGTTGAGGCGATATGTGAACGGCAGCCCGGCAAAGTCATTCACATCTTCTGCGGAGTTGATGAGATACCGGAGTCGCTGAAGGAATGGCAGAAGAACGGCTACCAGGTTGAAAAGATCGTGCCGCTGGATATGTTCCCCGGCTCGGCAAATCTGGAAGTGATGGTCCTGCTGGGCATGAAGCCCCGGCAGAAGGCACGGCCCTGGAAGAATGCAAAGCCCTGGCAGAGTGCAAGGCCCACGAAGAATAAAAGACCCCCGAAGAAAAAGTGAATTTCGTCCCGGTAATAAGCAGATATCTAAGATCATCTACTCATTACCTGTATCCAGACGCTCTGTATTGACAAGAAAAATCCCGCCAGCTAAGATAAGAACCACCACGCCAAGACATCTTATCCAGGAGGTTGTAATGAGAGTTTTCGGTAGGTTCCAACTGATATTGTGCTCGTTTTTGATTATCTGTTTTTTAGCCATTACCACAGCATCAGCTTCAGATAGGTTCAAAAAAATGGATGCGCAAAGCAATGAGTTGCCTGATGACGCCGAAGAGTGGACCATTGTCTTTGACACTAAATATGGCTTGTATTGGGAAATTAAATCTGCAGACGAGTCGATCCATTCAAATGCGGGTACCTACACTTTCACTAATGTAGGAGATAATTTTATTGCCAGGATCAATGCCGATAAATTCGGTGGCTACTCAGACTGGCGATTGCCGACTACCAGTGAGTTGGCGACCTTGAGAAAAAGAAAGAAGGACAGTCCCGAAGCTCATATCGACCTGCAATATTTCCCCGGTACCCTGCCATCCAAATATATGTCTCAAGGCTGGTGCGGATCGAGGTCAGAATATCAGGAGGAAAGTGTTAAATTCGGCAAGCAGAAAATCAAGGATAAATATGTAAGGTTAGTTCGTGGCCAGCCGTTGGAATAATCAGGGTCGTAATTTACTTATTAGAGTTATTTTACGCCTTTTTTGGCAAGAAATTTAGCCAGTATCTTATCTGTATCCATAATGTGCTTCGTGATCCAGTTTATTATCAGCCAAAGCAGTTCTTTGCCCGCCTCTAATTCTCCCTTTAAGCCGGTTGCCTGAAACTCTTTGAATTTCTGTCTGAAAGTCAAATGTTCTCTCTGGTGCCTTTTGAAATCAGGAAAGCCATGTTTTTGCATATAGGCCTCTTCCAGGCCAAAGTGCTCCTCTATATATCGCTCTAAAGTTTTTGATATTTTCAAGATCTCAATCGCGCAGCTTCCCTGTTCATAGGCATCACTCAACCTGTGGAATTCTTTGATCAGATCCCCGTGTTGCCAGTCCATCCAGATTATTCCGTGTTTGAAGTCTTCTTGGGCCATCGTTTACTCTCTAATAGTTTAATTATTATTAAGAACAAGATAGGTATCAATAGGTCATAAATCAAAATTAATTTAAATATTAAATTTAATATTTAAATACTGCCTGCAAAGTTAGGACGATGGAAAACAAATAAGAAATTATGATTGTGGATGGTCCGTTAATGAAGGCTCGGGATGTGCGTTGAACCGGTTCTTATGATCCAGTCCCCTGTTTGCTCGCCAGGCGAAGTAAGAACTCTTTATAGTTGAGCAGGATCTTCAGGGCCGGTTTTATCAGCATGGTCACGACAAAGGCACCTGTGGCCAATATTCCTACTGTAATAAGGATCTCGTTTAAGCTCGGGGTATAATCGACAACCTCTCCCATCGGCGAGGGTACAAAACCGGGGATGATCAGGCCAAACCCTTTTTCGATCCAGATCCCGATAAAAAGACAGGCGGCCGCAACCATCAAATAGCCAAGCTTACCTTTACTGCGATCAAAAGCGAACATAAGGGTACCTAAAAGGTTCAAAGAGATCGCGGTCCAGATCCATGGGACCAGGGAGTTGTGCCCGTCCAGGCCAAAGAAAAGATACTGGGCCGAAAGACTGTGATGAGTAAAGGTGTAAAATTCTTTAAACACTTCGGAAAACAACATGATCAGATTGATCACCGCCGCCACAACGATAATTCTTTTCAGTTTCATGAAAATTTTTGCATCGAGCGGATAAGCCGTCTTTTCCTTGACTACAATAAGCACCATCATGATAACCGAGGGGCCGGCGGCGAAGGCTGAGGCCAGAAATCTGGGGCCAAGCAGGGGATTATTCCAGAATGGCCGGGCCGGCAAGCCCTGATAGAGAAATGCGGTGACCATATGAATAGAAATCGCCCAGAAGATGGAGAGAAAGATAAAAGGTCGGTATTTCCAGCCGACTGGTTCCCGGTTGTGATAGTGACACCAAAGAATGTAAAGCGGCACCAGGGTGTTTAAGGCAAGATAACCGTTTAAGACCAGAACGTCCCAGGCTAGGATGGAGGACGGAAAGTTGAAGAGCCCGATCCCGGGGATCATATGCCAGACCTTTAACGGCCCACCCATGTCGACCGTGATAAACATCAGGCACATCACCAGGGCGCCAACTGCCACGCATTCACCGATGATGACGACTTCATGAAAATCCTTGTCCTTGTAAAGATAAGCGGGCAGGATCAGCATCACCGCCGCCGCAGCCACTCCGACAAAAAAAGTAAAATTTGAAATATAAAGACCCCAACTAACGATGTTTGACATGCCGGTGAGGATCAGACCTTCCTGGAATTGCCGCAAATAGGCAATGCCCCCAACACCCATCACTACCAGCAAGGTGGCAAGATAGATCCTGAATCCTTTGCCCCCGGTCAGTGACCAGCGCAGGCAATCTGACGCGAAAGCGGTTATTTCTTTTCTGCTAGGGACTGTAGTCATTGACCTCTCCTTGTAGTGCCTAAAGTTATAAGTGACTAAAGTGCCTAAAGTTGCGGTACTTTTCTAATCAGACTCTTTTCAGTACCCCCTCGGAGTCTATTGCTTACCTGCGGGGTGTAACATCCTTAACTTTAGGCACTTTGAACTTTAGATCACTTTAGGCACTTATAATGGTAGTAAAGCAAAACCTCCTGAAGTTGCACAATCCCTGGAATTACGTTTCGGGAGCAGTAGTTGCAAAATATCAATCCATGAAATACCAGAATTTTGGATCCGTACCGAGATCCTCTTTGAAGCGGAAAACCTTTTTGTTTTTCAGGACAAAACGGATCTCGCTGTCCGGGTCCAGCAGATTTCCGAAAACTCTGGAGCCGGTAGGGCAGGCATCGGCACAGGCCGGCAGCTTGCCCTGGCGGGTTCTTTGGATGCAGAAGGTGCATTTTTCCATAACACCTTTCATGCGCATCCGGTTGCCCAGATAATGCTGTTTGGGGTTGATCTCCTCTTTGGGGACCTCCGGTTCGCCCCAGTTGAAGCGCCGCCCCCAATAGGGACAGGCCGCCAGACAATAACGGCAGCCGATACACCAGTCATAATCAACCACCACGATCCCATCGGGCTCCTGCCAGGTGGCCTTGGTCGGGCAGGCTTTTATACAAGGGGCATTTTCGCAATGGAAACACTGCACCCCCATGTAAAATTTACTCTCCACCGGGACTTCATGGAAGTATTTGCCTTCTCCGGAAGTAGGGTCCAGTTGGCCCGGGTCCATTTCAAAAAGACGAATATACTGGGTCTTGGAGCGGCGATCGAGATTGTTTTCCTGGACACACGCTTCCACGCAGTCCATATATCCCTTGCAACGGGAAATATTAAAGGCATAACCATAGAGCACTCTTTCCAACGGATCCTGGTTGGAGATCTGAATGTCCCGGTCATAGCGGATCTTGGCCAGCCTTTCGAGACGGGCGACGGTCGCTTCTTTTTCTTCCTGGCTCATTAACCGGTAGTTCGTCTTGAAGTACTCTTCCCATTTCAGGCCCATTTCCTCTGAATTTGCCGAACCGGTACATCCCCCGGTTACCAGCCCGGCGGAACCAGCTGCGGCGGTAATGGATAGACCCTTGATGAATGACCGACGCGTACTTTCCCGTTTCAGTGGGTCTTTTTTGTTTTTGTCATCCATAGATAACCTATTCGTCTAGGGGCAAAGAATACGTTTCAGGCATCTTTGTGGGAAAAGCCGGTGAGTGGGGATTATGACAGCTGGTGCAGTTAAGCACCACCCGTTCACCAGCCCAGTAAGTTTCACGTTTGCCATGGGCACCGCCTGACCAGTCGCGTTTTTGACGGAAATGGCATTGGCCACATAGTTGATAGCTGTGGTCGAAATCAATTTTCTGCCCCTGGGTGTCAGCCAGAAAGTCGCGTTCTTTTTCATGATGACAATCCATGCAGATCAGGGCGTTGTCCCCCCGGCCATGGTTATTTTTGACATCACTATGGGTAAAGAGGGCACTATCCCGAGCCAGCACAGGCTTCTTGGTGTGGCAGACGCTGCAGCGAAAACGTCTGATGGATCCTTTGCGGGCCAGAACCCTGAACTCGCCGCCCTGGTAAGACTCCTTGGCCAGCACCGTTTTAAGGGTAAGCTGATGGCTGGATTCGATCCTCTGGTTATTGAAAGGTTGATCGGCGGCATGGATCCTCTCCAGAACCG
>CBDVDF010000067.1:0-7476 GCA_965372675.1 uncultured Desulfobacterales bacterium | reverse complement strand
TCTGCATTGGACACCTCCTCGGGTATATTACCCTTATCTTGGTGTCCGTGAAACTGGGGGTACCTCACCTCAGGTTTATTCTCTGTTAATTAAATCCGGCCCCTTTTGACCGGTTTTAGTGACTGATCTGGCCCAGGCCGTGAAACTCGGCATATGGGACAAATTTCTTGCAACTTGCGCAGTACTCAAAGGCCTTGTCGAACTCTTTCGGTTCAAAGGTGAGGCTCATCGGAGTGATTACCCGATTGTCGAGATAGTCCAGCAGGGCCTGATTCTGATTAGAGCAGACCTCTGTCTTGCGGAAGTTCTGACAACAGCGTGAATCTATCATTTTATTCATCTTCTGTTTCCTCCTCTCCTTGTTGGTGTTACCGATTACAGTTCCTGGAATTGATCATATCACATGGGCAAAGCAGATGAACAAGAGAAAAGGCTGCTCTCGTTTCCGGAGTGGGTCGATCGGAGTGGCCTGAAGATGGGCGGGTATTTGATCAGTGATTGAAACGGTCTTCGCAGGAGAGCAGAACTTCTTTCTGGGCTTCGGCCAGGACCTCTTTGGCTTTTTCGATATCGGCAGCTATCTGTTTAGATAGTTGTTCCGGACCGGAGAATTTCTTCTCATCCCGCAGGAACCTGAGCAGGTTTACCTTGATCGGTTTGCCGTAGATGTCCTGGTTGAAATCGAAGATATGGGTTTCGGCCGAGATACATTTTTCGCCGTTATCGGCAAAGGTTGGGTTGCGGCCAATGTTCAGTACCCCACCGTAGCATTTCCCATCGTAAGTGACCTGGGTGACATAAACCCCGTGTTTGGGGCAGAGGTCTTCTGGGGTTATCTGCAGATTTGCGGTCGGGAAACCGATCAGCGAGCCGCCACGCTGCTGGCCCATTTTAACCTCGCCCCTGATCTGGTAGTAGCGGCCGAGCAGTTTCTTGACGTCCCGCATCCGGCCTGCCTTGACCAGTTCCCTGATCTGGGAGCTGCTGGCCAGCATCTCGCCGACATGATAGGCCTCGACCACCGAGACCTTAAAGCCGTCCCGGACCCCTTTCTCTTTAAGGAAAGGAATATCACCCTGGCGTCCCTTGCCGAAAGCGTAATCGTAACCTACCACCAGTTCGGTGAGGCCGATCTTGTCGCGGAGCAGGTCGATAAAGGTATCGGCCGGGGTGGCGGCAAGTTCCTTGCTGAACGTGAGAATGACCAGGACATCGATGTCGGCCATCTGGATCAGCTCCGCTTTCTGCTCGGCCGTGGAGATGAGCTTGATGCCGATATCCGGCCTGACAACCTGCAGGGGGTGGGGGTCGAAGGTGACGGCAACGCTGGTGCCTTTGTGGCGGTATGCTTTGCCGACTACTTCGCTGAAGAGGATCTGGTGGCCCAGATGGACGCCGTCGAAGTTGCCGATCGTTACATAGGGGTTATCCAGTTTGGCCGGGATATCTTCAAGGCTGTGATATATTTTCATAGGTCTATCAAGAATGTTTGTTAAAAATGCAGTTTCAGTTCAATCAACATAAAGAAAAGTAGTTGATCGGTAAATAAAAAAACTTGACAAAAGGGCGGGTAAATATTTAAAGTCGCTTCTCGATGTGCCGAAGTGGCGGAATTGGTAGACGCGCTAGGTTCAGGGTCTAGTGGGGGTTTCCTCGTGGAGGTTCAAGTCCTCTCTTCGGCACCATCGTTTTTTTTCTTTCTGCCCCATCTCCTTTTTTCCCCGGACTTGTAATTTCCCAATCTGTTATGCTGCAACTGTTCCCGTAAAGTCGCAGACAGGCCGATTTTCTAACTGGCTTTGCCGGTTATGTCAACAAACCGTATTTTTCTGTATATCTATCGCATATGATCAAGTCATACCGCTAAAAATCCATTTTGAATGCTGGCAAAGAAATATATGTTCCGATCGGGTCACCCCGTAGCCATTATCAGGCCGGGCTCTGGTCTCTGGTCCTGCTTTCGGCCGGGATCGCCAATATTACCGAAGCGGTAGAGGGCGGTTATCTAGTAATGGTGGGTGAAGAGCAGGCGGCCAGGGCTGAAGAAGAGATTCGTCGTTTTGAAGAAGAGAATCGTCACTGGCCGCCGGTCAAGCATCTAGGTGAGGTCAGAATGGTCGATGAACGGCGGCCGCCAACGGTCCTGATGATGGGGGCCCTACTGGTTTTTCACCAGGTGACCGGGCCGTTTTCCTCTCATAGTGAATGGTTCAGTCGCGGTGCGGTTGATTCGCGAGCTATCCTCGAAAATGGTGAGTGGTGGCGGCTGATAACGGCGCTGACCCTCCATTCGGATCCGGTCCACCTGGTCAGTAATCTGCTGATCGGCGGCATGATCATCCATTTTCTCTGCAAGGTGTTCGGCACCGGCCCTGGTTGGCTTTTACTGGTTGTTGCCGGCACTCTGGGTAATCTGGCCAATGTCCTGGCCCATGGGCCGGGCCATATCTCGGTGGGGTTTTCGACCGCGGTTTTTTCGGCGATCGGCCTGCTCTCCGGCAACCAGATCAAACAATTTAACCTCAGGGCCATCCTCTTGCCATTGGGAGCCGGCGTTGCCCTGCTCGCCATGCTTGGCTCCTCCGGCGAGCGGACCGATCTCGGGGCGCATTTATGGGGGTTGCTGGTCGGGTTGCTATTGGGATTTTTATGGAACTGGCTCTCAGGTTTTATCGGCCATGGCCATGAACGGCGATCGTTCTGGCTTTTTGCTCTGGCCATCCTGGCGGTCTGTCTGGCTTGGTACAAAGCCTTTGCTGCCTGAGCCATCCCGTCTGGTGTTCCGGCCGGTAAAGTTGTAAGCCGCGTCTTTCCCGTGGCTCAGGTAGAAATAACTTGTAATGCATCGGTAAATTTGCGAAGGTCTAAAATCATTCAGATCGCTAATCAGATAAAATTTAGATAGAGGTTGAGTAACTATGGCATGGGAAGATGAACAAAACTCCTGGGGGCAGAAGAAAGGCCCACAAACCCCTGAAGAATTGATCGCCGCCCTGATCAAAAAGGTCAAGGAGATCTTTGAAGGTGGTGGTTCCGGTGGCAACGGCGGAGAGGGCGGTACTGGTACTTCTTCCGCCCCCGGTGCCGGGTTCGGCAAACTACTGATCATCATTGTCATTATCATGCTGATCAGTGTGGCTAACTCCGCCTACTTCACAATTTCCCCCGGTGAACAGGGGGTTGTTCTGCGTTTGGGCAAGCATCTGAGAACCGCCAATCCCGGCCTTGGATTCAAGATCCCGCTGATCGACTCGCTCTACAAGGTTGATGTCAAGACGGTCCGAAAAGAGGAATTCGGCTTCCGGACCAGACGGGTTGCGGTACGGACCCAGTATGACAAACGGGGCTATGATGAAGAATCATTGATGTTGACCGGTGACAAGAATGTTATCGATGTCGAATGGATCGTCCAGTACACGATCAAGGATCCGGTCGCCTTCCTCTTCAAGGTCAGGAATGTCCCCAAGGCGGTCAGGGATGTTTCCGAGACCAGTATCCGGCGGATCGTCGGCAATATGGATTTTGATTATGTCCTCGGTAATCGGGACCTGCTGGCCTCGACTACTGCCCGGGAAATGCAGAAGGAACTGGACCGCTATGAAGCCGGCGTCGATATCGTCAAGGTTCAGCTGCAGGATGTCAATCCGCCGGATGCGGTCAAGCCGGCCTTCAACGAGGTTAACGAAGCTGATCAGGACATGAAGCGACTGGTCAACGAAGCGGAGGAGCATTACAACCGGGAGATTCCCAAGGCCCGTGGTACCGCCAAGAAGATCCTCGAAGAGTCCCATGGCTACGCAGCGCAGCGGGTTAACAAGGCCAAGGGTGAGACCGCCCGTTTCGTGGCGATCCTCAAGGAGTACAAGAGGGCGCGAGATGTGACCAGGAAGAGGATGTATCTGGAGACCATGCAGGAGGTTCTGCCGAGGGTTGAGGAAATATACTTGGTGGACAAGGATCAGAAAGGCATCCTGCCTCTTCTTGATCTCAACAATAGTAGAAGCCGGACCAAAAAATAAAACAACTATAGGTGCCAGATAGTGAATATGATCATCAAAGTTATTTCAGCAATAGTGATATTTGCCCTGATCATCGTGGCCTGGGATGGTTTCTATGTCCTGCCGGAAGGGACTCAGGCGGTGATAACCCAGTTCGGTAAACCGGTCGGCGAGCCGGTGACTGCGGCTGGGTTTCATATTAAAACTCCATTTGTTCAGACCGTTAACCTGTTCGAGAAAAAGATCCTGATCTGGGATGGTGATCCTAATCAGATCCCCACCAACGACAAGACCTTTGTCTTTTTGGATATTACGGCTCGTTGGCGGATCTCGAATGCCCTGAAATTTATGGAGTCGGTGATGGGCAGCGAGTCCCGGGCCCAGACCATCCTTGATGATATTCTAGATGGTACGGTCCGAGATCTGGTCAACCAGAATGATCTGGTCGAGATAATTCGCAGTTCGGACTGGTCTCTGGAGACCATGAGTGGTGTCGATCCCAAGGTCGCCCGAGAGCAAGTCAAGTTGGGTCGGGACAAGATCGCCGCTAAGATCCATGCAACCGCTTCCGAGATCACTCTCCAGTACGGCATTGAACTGGTCGATGTTATGTTCAAGCGGGTCAACTACATCAGCTCGGTAAGGTTGAAGGTCTATGAGCGGATGATCTCCGAGCGCAAGAGGATCGCCGCCGAAAAAAGGTCGATGGGTGAAGGTCTGAAGGCTGAGATAATCGGTAAGGTCAACCGCGAGTTGAAGGAGATCACTTCGTCAGCCAACCGGAAAGCCATGGAGATCAGCGGCAAGGCCGATGCCGAGGCCGCCAATATCTATGCCCTGGCCTACAGTAAGGACTCGGAGTTCTATGCCTTCTGGAAAACACTGGAGGCATATTCCTCCACGGTCGGCAAGAACACCAAGCTGATCCTTTCCTCCGATTCGGAGTTCTACAAGTTTATCGAGAGCAGTAAGTAAAGAGCAGGAAGTTAGCAGGACAGTAACAGGGCCCGCCACCGGCAAAATCGGTTGCGGGCCCTTTTTATTTTCCTTCAGACATGAAAGAAGGTCGATGTTCTGAGGCGGCAAAGGGAATTCGGCCCTTCGCTTCGAGGACGTCCAGCAGTTCCTCCAGATGTGAATCACAGCTGAAATTGTCACGACCGGTTTTAATGAACCGGCATTCGCAGTTGGTCAACTGACCTTCGCACCAGGGGCAGACCTCGACCGGACAACCGAAAGTGTGAAGCTCACCGTCACCGGTGCCGCACACCGGGCATAGGTCCTGGGAGTCGTTGGTCGGAACATGTTCAGGCAATTCGGCTTGGTCGCCGGTTTCACGAATGAAATGATCACTGTCCCGCCAGCCGAAGAATTCAAGAAGCTCCTGGTCGGTCAGGCCCTCGGTCTGGGGGCCGATCAGGGCTACCGACTCGTTGGTGACCAGATAAAGATAACTGCTGGAGATAGTGATGGCGCAGAGTAGAAACGCACCCTGGCGGTTGGCTATTCTGTTGATCCTAGTAATGCCGTCGGCCATGGCTTCAGGCAAATAACTGTAGAAATGTTGGAAAACCTGCAAGGAAATCCGATCGGCAGCATATTTATTCAGGACCTCGCTAAGCAGGGCCAAATCTTCTGGCGGACCACCGTATTCAATGAGCAGGGATATTTCTTCTACCAATTCTGCCAGGGTTTTGGGGATCTCTGGTTTCATTTTTTATTACCTGTTGTAGAGCACTCCTGCCCGGTGACCGAGCGTATGGTGCGGATCCATTTTTCAGTTTCTTCTTTGATGTCGCTGGCCCGGGTAAGGGCGGTGACCACCGCTATCCGCCTGGCGCCCATTGCGGCCAACTCGGTAATGTGATCGAACTTTATGCCGCCCATCACCGTGAACGGCAGTTTCGAGCCGGCTGAATAGGTTCTGATCGCTTCGGGGCCGATAAATTCAGACAGTCCGGACTTGGTTTCGGTCGGGAAGATCGGCCCTATATTGTAGTATGAGGCGCCGCGTTCTTCGGCGCTTGCCGCTTGCTCCCGGTTGTTGGCCGAGACACCGATCAGCAGGTCGGGGGCCTGTTGCCTGACGGCTTGGGCCGGGATGTCAGAATTGCCGAGATGGATGCCGTCAGCGTCGCTGAGCAGGGCTATGTCCAGCCGGTTGTTGACCATGAACAGGGCATCGGCCGCCAGCGTTTTCTGCCGGAAGACCAGGGCTTTTTCATAAAGGGTCCGGTCATTCGACTCTTTATCCCGTAACTGGACGATCCGGGCGCCGCCGGCCAGGACTTCGTCCAGCCACTCAAGATCACTGCGGCCGTTGGCCAGCTTTTCACAGGATACCGGGTAGAGGCTGACCTGGTCGAAGATACTCATTTTTTCGTCTAGTGATCTGCTTTTCATCAGCTTGTTTGGCCTGTCTGCTTATGGGTGTAACTTGCTAAAATAAAGGGATAGGAGTACATTACTTGATTCTGCTCTGGTTTTCATCAGCTTGCAGAGTTCTGGAGTAAAAATTAATTAATCAGCAGGGATTTATTTATGTCGGAAAAGATTACCACAGGGGAAATGGCTGAACTAAAGGTTGGCGGCAAGGTCTATCAACTGCCGATTATCGAAGGTTCAGAAGGCGAAAAAGCCATTGATATCCGTAAGTTACGGGCAGAAAGCGGCATCGTCACCCTGGACAGCGGTTTTATGAATACCGGCTCCTGCACCAGCGATATCACCTTTCTTGATGGCGAAAAAAGCATCCTCAACTATCGGGGCTACTCGATCGAGGATCTGGCCGAAAACTGTTCTTTTGTGGAAGTAGCCTATCTGCTGATCAACGGCAACCTTCCCAATGAGGAGGAGCTTGGCGCTTTCAAGTACCAGCTTAACATCCATTCGATGCTGCACGAGGACATGGTCCATTTCTTCGACCGTTTTCCGACCTCTGCCTCGCCGATGGCGATCCTTTCATCGATGGTCAACAGCCTGCATAATTTTTACCCGGAAGTGGATGATCCGTTGGAAACCAGGAATATCACCGCGGCCCGGCTGCTTTCCAAAGTCAGGACCATTGCGGCCTTCTCGTATCGGCGCTCAAAAGGCCATCCGGCGGTCTACCCCAGGTTCAATCTTTCCTACTGTGCCAATTTTCTGAACATGATGTTCGATTCACCGGTTGAGCCTTATCTGGTTGACGAGGTGGTGGTTGACGCGATGAACAAGCTGTTGATCCTGCATGGTGATCATGAGCAGAACTGTTCAACGGCGACGGTGCGGATGGTCGGTAGCGCCCAGGTCAATATCTATACCTCGATCTCGGCCGGGATCAGCGCCTTGTGGGGGCCTCTGCACGGTGGGGCAAACCAGGCGGTCATGGATATGCTGGATGAGATCTACCGTAACGGTGGCAGTTACAAAAAATACATTGAGAAGGCCAAGGATCCTAACGACCCGTTCCGCCTGCTAGGCTTTGGCCATCGAGTTT
>CBDVDF010000066.1:0-7485 GCA_965372675.1 uncultured Desulfobacterales bacterium | reverse complement strand
GAACCAGTGTGTTGAATGCCACATTTCGATATAAGCTGAATATCCTCACGTTTAATATCAGTATTGTTAAAAGCATTACCAAATTCGGTTTCGGTAGTATAATCGCCATAGATGTCGGCATGATCAAACTCTATGCTGGTGATAATGGCGATCGAAGGGTGGTAATGGAGAAATTTGGGCCCCTTGTCAAAAAAGGCGGTGTCGTACTCATCTCCTTCAACGACGAAGTAGCTCCCCTGACTAATATTGAAATTGCGGCCAAAGGCCTTGACCAGGCCACCGATCATAAATCCGGGCTCTAGATCAGCCTCTTTCAGGAGGGTGGCGAGAATTGACGAAGTGGTAGTCTTGCCATGGGTGCCGGTAACCACCAGAGAAGTACGATCACCAATGAAGAAATGGGCCAGAGCCTGGGGCATTGACACATAGGGAATAGCGAGGTCGACCAGGGCGGCCGCCTCGGGGTTTTTGCGGGTAATGACATTACCGACCACGATCAGATCGGGACGCGGCTCCAGATTGGCCGGTCCATATCCTTCAAAGACGGAGATCCCGCACTCGGCCAGGAAATCGCTCATCGGCGGGTAAACCTGCTGATCGGAACCGGTGATCCTGTAGCCGGCTTCCTTAAGCATCCCGGCCAGAGCGCCCACTCCGGTGCCACAGATACCCATAAGATGGATATGTTCTATTGTTTCGGGGAAGTGATTCAGCTCGGGGTCGAGGCCAGCCATGGATGATCCCAGCTCAGGAGCGGACTGAGTCACGCACCGACTGATAGATACTCTTGAATGTTTCGTCGAAATTGCCGGGGGAAAGGCGTCCGACCTCAATGAATTTGACCACCACTTCCTTGGCTACCTTAAGAATGGTGTCATCCGAGACCGGCCTGGATACTTTAGGCTGTGTAGATTCTGCAGTTTTTTTTGCCATATTGAAGATGACCCCATAAAAAGTTCATCGTACCGGCTACAGATGGCTAAGTAGATAGCGAGCAAGCGAGACCTTCGAAAACTTCGATACACAGGTAAGCGCAGACTCCGAGGAGCACCGCAAGAGCGCTACGCCCCGCAGGAGATAAGCGTAGACTTCGAGTGCCCTCCTCAGGTAAGCGACAGACTCCGAGGGAGGATTGAACAGAACCCTTGGGGTGCGACGGAGGAGACCGACGTTTGACGACGCCATTAAAAAACAAAAGCCCCTGCAGCGAAAGAAGGCCAATTCTTATCAAAATCTGCAGAGGCTGACCTTGTCGAAAAAAACCGTTCAGGCCCTCCTCGCAAGGATTTTTTTATGTTGGTGGAGCTAAGCGGGATCGAACCGCTGACCTCCTGTCTGCCAGACAGGCGCTCTCCCAGCTGAGCTATAGCCCCCCGTGCGTTCAACGGCCAGAAAACAAGTACGCCGTCAATTTCGGCAACTGATTAACATGACCATATGGGGCTGTCAAGAATTTTAAGGTTCGTATCCCTAACTAGTTCAGGCGATAAAATCCTGACAGACAGAGCAACGCCCAGGCCCAGTACTTTTCGGGACTGCCACCACCGGTCACTAGCCGGCATTTCTCTTGCCAAGCAAAAATTAGTCTGTTATTGTTGACAGGCTTTGCATAGGTTGTCGTTATTTTTAAATAAATCTAACAAATTCACTATTTTCTGAGGAACGATCTCACTGTTCTTTCCATTCGATTTTCTTTTTGGCTGGCTATCCAACGATCTGGCAATCGACCTCGGCACCGCTAACACCCTGGTCTACGTCAAAGGTAAAGGGATTGTCCTCCGCGAACCTTCAGTGGTCGCAGTTAGACAGGACGGCAGAAACAGTAAGGTTCTGGCCGTTGGCACGGAAGCAAAGAAGATGTTGGGCCGGACCCCTGGCAACATCTCCGCGATCAGGCCGATCAGGGACGGGGTTATAGCCGACTTTGAAGTTACCGAGGCCATGCTCAGATATTTCATCAACAAGGTCCACAACCGGCGGACCCTGGTCCACCCCAGAATAATCGTCAGCGTTCCTTCGGGAATAACCCAGGTTGAGCGCAGGGCAGTCAGGGAGTCGGCAGAATCGGCCGGTGCCCGGGAAGTATATCTGATAGATGAACCCATGGCTGCGGCCATCGGTTCCGGACTACCGATCACCGAACCGACCGCCAACATGGTCGTTGATATTGGTGGCGGCACCACGGAAGTGGCGGTCATTTCCCTGGCCGGCGTTGTTTACTCAAGCTCGATCCGGGTAGCCGGCGACAAAATGGACGAAGCCATCATGCATTACATAAAACGTAAGCATAATATGGCAATCGGCGAGCACTCCGCCGAGAAAATCAAGATCGAAGTCGGTGATGTAATGCCGGAAGCCCCATACGACACCATGGACATCAAAGGGCGGGATCTGGTCTCCGGAGTCCCGAAAACCCTGACCATAGACTCAAACGAGATCCGGGCCGCTATTTCAGAGCAGGTCGATGCCATTGTTGAAGCGGTAAAAATGGCACTAGAGCTAACTCCTCCGGAACTATCGGCCGACATCGTCGATCAGGGCATTGTCCTGACCGGCGGCGGAGCCCTGCTGCGCAACTTCGACAAACGGCTGCGCGAAGAAACCGGTCTGCCGATAATAATTGCCGACGACCCCCTATCTTCAGTAGTAATGGGTTCCGGCAAAGCTCTGGAGAACATTAACGAGCTTAGAGATGTAATGAGCAACTGATAACAACTTGTGCACTGTGGATTATCCAACCTCCCCGGAGCCAGGGTTGTACCAAGTCGGAGGCCATGCCTCTGCGACATCAACCAGACCAACAAACTACTAAATTGTTTCGGCTCAACCGCCATTTGCAGATCTAAGAGATGAGAAAGAGAAGCAGGCGAGCAAAACCTGTAAAACAACTACTGTTCATTACCGCCAGCCTGGTATTGTTGGGGGTTATGGCCGTTTCCTTTATGGGTCGCCGTGAGCTGACCCTCCCCCACAAGTTTATTCTTGAAGTCCTCGGAACCGCCCAGGCCGGTGTCACCGGCGTGATCAACTATTTCGACAATACCTGGTCAAACTATATCGCTCTCATCGATGTCAGAGAAGAGAATGATCGCCTCAGAGAAGAGGTCCATAAGGCTCAGGCGGTCAATGTAAAGTACCGGGAAGCGAGAGCAACCAACATCCGCCTGAGCAAGCTGCTTGATCTCAAGGAAACCCTGCAGTCCCCGAATCTCTCGGCCAACATAATCGGCCGGGACCCCTCACAGTGGTTCAAGACTTTCATCATTGACCGCAGCAACAGCGATGGAGTTACCAAAGGGATGCCGGTGATCACGGTCGGCGGGGTGGTCGGGCACGTTCTGGACGGCGGCGGCAACCATGCCAAAGTCCTGCAGGCCAACGACCCGAACAGCGCCGTCGAGGTCCTGATCCAGGACACCAGGACCCAGGGGATAATCAAAGGGACCGGCACCGGCTACCGTCTCCATTATGTGTTGAAGAACAACGAGGTCAAAGTCGGCGACCAGTTGGTTACCTCAGGACTCGGCGGGGTTTTTCCAAAAGGTCTGCTGGTCGGGACCGTCTCCACTGTAGTAAGCAACCGCCGTGGGATGTTTCTTGATATCGAGGTCCAGCCTGCCGTTGATTTTTCAAAACTTGAACATGTCATAATCATCATGAAGTCCAATCCGTTGGCAGAATGATCGCTGGAAAGTTATGCTAAGTACGGTTTTCATCATCATGGGCGCCACCCTGCTGGTTCTCCAGACCACCATCCTTACCAGGATGCCCGCCTGGATCGGCAGTCCCGACCTTCTTTTCCTGCTGGTCCTCTTCATGGCGACCAGAATGGACAGCTATCGCGGCATCATCCTCACCATGGTCTACGGGCTGATGATGGATATCTTTTCCGGCATCGTTCCCGGACTCTTTCCGGCTGTATATCTGGGTCTTTTCGTGACGATCAAGTACCTCTCCCGCCATCTGATCATTAACGAACCCACCCATCAACCACCTCTGGCTGCCGCCAGCTACCTTGCCTGCAGCGGGGCGATCTATCTTTACACCCTCCTCTTCTGCGCGGAGACCGAGCTCTTCTGGGCCTGGCGAGACCTTCTCCTGCAGATGCTGATCCTGGCGATCCTCACCCTGCCCTGCTTCCAGCTCTTAGACCGGCTTGTTTTGATACTTTCTTCAGATCAGGGTCATTTCTTCTCCCGGCGCAAAAAACCCGGCAACAGGTTCATCACATGAGTAGAAGAAACCGCACTCTTTCCAATATGCAGAGAACCATAAGCCACGTCCACAAGATCGACGAAGCGGAGTTATTCATCCTCAAGAGAAGACTGGCCGCAGCCACCCTTTTCATGCTGTTCTGCATCGCCATTATCATCACCCGCCTCTGGTTCCTGCAGATCCATAAAGGCTACGAATTCGAGGAAAGGGCAACGGACAACCGGGTCAGGGAGTTACGGATCATTGCCCCCCGCGGCAACATCTTCGACCGCCAGGGCAGGCTGCTGGTGACCAACCGTCCCAGCTTTAACGTGATCTGGACCAAGGAAGACGCCCCCGACCCGGATGTGGTCATTAACAAACTGACCAGGATCCTCAGTGAGGACATCACCCTGATCCTCGACCGGATCAGGGCAGCTGAAGACAACCCGAGATACATGCCCCTCCTCTTGAAAGAGGACATCGACTGGCGCACCCTGGTCTATATCGAGAACAATCATTTCAACCTGCCCGGGGTCCGGATAAAAGTAGTCCCGGCCCGCGAGTATCTGTACGAGAATCTGCTCTCGCACATGGTCGGTTACCTGGGACAGATCAACAGGGCCGAACTGAGTAAAAAACGGCAGGGCGAGTATGAGGGCGGAGACCTGATCGGCAAGCAGGGGTTGGAAAAGATCTTTGAAGAAAATTTACGGGGAGAACTCGGCCTGTCAATGCTGGAGGTCGATGCCAGAGGTTTTGAAAAAAATAAACTGGCAACCCGACAACCGCTGCCGGGCAATGACATTAAACTGACCATTGACCTTGATCTGCAGAAGGTGGCCGAAGAAGCGTTGCAAGGAAAGGCCGGGGCGGTAGTCGCCACCGAGGTCAACACCGGCAGGTTACTGGTCCTGGCCAGTTCTCCGGCCCTGAAGATCGGAGAATTCGTCGGCGGTATCTCCCATAAAGCCTGGCAGAGCATGCTTAACGACCCTTTAATCCCGCTGACCAATAAAGCCATCCAGGGCACATACGCGCCCGCCTCTACCTATAAGATCATCACCGCCCTGGCCGGACTTGGCGAGGAAGTTATAACTCCAGACTCCGTTTTCTACTGTACCGGATCCCTGAAGTTCGGCAATCGCACCTATCGCTGCTGGAAAAGAGGCGGGCACGGCGCCGTCAATCTGCAGCGGGCTCTGGCCGAGTCATGCGATGTATACTTCTACCATCTCGGCCAGAAACTTGATGTCGATATCATCGCTTCATATGCCGTTAGTCTGGGTCTTGGCAAGAAAACCGGCATCGGCCTCGAACACGAAAAAAGCGGTCTGATCCCCACCGCCGAGTGGAAACTGAGAAGACACAAGGAACGCTGGCAGGATGGCGAAACCCTGACCATATCGATCGGCCAGGGCTTCAACCTCACGACCCCTCTCCAGATCAATGTAATGACTGCGGCTTTAGCCAACGGCGGCATCATTTACCGGCCACAATTCATCGAGGAGATCGTTGATCCGGACGAGAAGATCGTCAGCAAATTTGAGCCGGTAAGAATTGGAGAGTTCCCCGGCAGTGAAGCCGACCTGGAGATAGTCAGACAGGCCCTGGTGGCGGCAGTTAACGGTCCCAACGGCACCGGAGAAAGAGCCCGGTTGAAGAGTATCACGGTTGCCGGCAAGACCGGCACCGCCCAGGTGGTCAATCTTTCCCATATCAAAGATATCGAAGATGAGCAGAAGATCCCCTATAAATACAGGGACCATGCCTGGTTCACCTGTTACGCTCCGGCAGACAAGCCGCAAATAGCGATCACAGTTCTGGTCGAACATGGCCTGCACGGCGGCTCGACCGCTGCGCCAATAGCCCACCAGATCATGATGAAATATTT
This sequence comes from uncultured Desulfobacterales bacterium, assembly GCA_965372675.1. Taxonomy (GTDB): domain Bacteria; phylum Desulfobacterota; class Desulfobulbia; order Desulfobulbales; family JAGXFP01; genus JAGXFP01. The sequence continues at coordinate 1,397 of CBDVDF010000066.1, read as the reverse complement.
TGGCCTCGATGAAGAAAAGGAAAACCCGGGCGGCAAAACCAGAAAACTTGCCGCTACTGGAGATTAATGATGTTCAAATTTGACCGGAGACTACTGCTTAACTTTGACTGGGGGGTTCTCGCCGCCGTGCTGATCATTGCGGCGATGGGGCTGGCCAACCTGTACAGCGCCACATATTCCCCACAGACCGGCGCTTCCACCTTTTTCACGAAACAGCTGATCTATTTCCTCCTCGGCTTCGGGCTGATCCTCTTTATCGTCAGTATAGATTACCGCATCCTGCTCACCGCCAATTACCCGATCTATGCCGGCACCATCATCCTGCTGTTATGGGCTCTCTTCTTCGGAGAATCAGTGGTCAACACCCAGCGCTGGATCCAGCTCGGCCCGATCAGACTACAACCCTCAGAGCTGGCCAAACTAGCCCTGGTGATCAACCTGGCCAGTTATTATTACCGAAAAGATACCGGCAAGGGCTTCACCTTGACCGAACTGGGGATTCCGATTGCCATAACCGGCATACCCTTCATCCTGATCTTCAAGCAGCCCGATCTGGGCACCGCCCTGATGCTGCTGGCGATCTTCACCTCCATGACCCTCTTTGTCAGGCTGAAATTGCGGACCATAGTCATTCTTGCTTCAGCGGTGATCTCGATGCTGCCGCTGGGCTGGTTCTACCTTCTCAAACCATACCAAAAACAGCGGATCCTGACCCTGTTCAATCCTGAACTTGACCCGCACGGCACCGGCTATCATATAATCCAGTCCAAGATCGCAGTGGGCAGTGGCCTGTTGTTCGGTAAAGGTTTCCTGAAAGGGACCCAGGTCCACCTGGAGTTCCTGCCTGAAAGACATACCGATTTCGCCTTTTCGGTCTGGGCCGAAGAATGGGGCTTTATCGGTTCCCTGTTTTTCCTGGCCTGCTATTTCTTTTTCATCCTCCTCTCCCTGAAACTGGCCGGCTCAGCCCGTGACAAATTCGGGGTACTTCTCTGTTTCGGGGTAGTGTCTCTGATCTTCTGGCAGGCCTTTATCAACCTGGCGATGATCCTCGGCCTCCTGCCGGTGGTCGGTATGCCTCTGCCCCTGTTCAGCTACGGCGGTTCATCACTGCTCACCACCATGATCGGCATCGGCATCATGCTCAATGTCGGCATGCGCCGCTATATGTCTTCCAGTTCATAACCACCCTTCTTGCGCATTTCATGATCAAGGTATCAGGAATGGAATAGTTTTCTTTTGCCCCTCTGCCTTTTAACTTTTACCTCGAACCTCGAATCTCGAACCTCGCACCTTTCACCTTTCACCTTTTGAAAACCGTCTTGCGTTCGGTTCGGACCTGAACCAGCGCGATCACCTTTTTCTGACAACCTCAATTGACACCGTAGAAATTTTGT
>CBDVDF010000065.1:0-7486 GCA_965372675.1 uncultured Desulfobacterales bacterium | reverse complement strand
TCTATCTCATCAACCTAAAACACCAGTGTCTTTAGAAAGAAAATATCGAATGTCGAACAAGGAATTTTGAACCGCAGAAGTAAAAAACACTTCAAAATTCGACATTCCTTGTTCGACATTCTGCGGTTCGTTTTCAGCGAAATCACTTAAGTCAGCGACATTGCCTCGAGCCTCTCATCAATCTCGCTGTAATGAAAAAGACTTTCATATTCTATCATACCCGCCAACGCCCTGGAACCAACCTTTACCCCTGTTTCTTCAAGGGTCGCAGCGGGATTGAGGCCACCGATGACAATGGCCCCTACCCGCCCCTCATTAACCGGCACCTCCAGCAGAGGCTGGCCCGGCCAACCGACCATCATAAAGCCACCCAACCCCGCCTTTTCAAGTTTCCTGTTCAACTCCAGGACATTGTCACGGCTATCGGCCGGCAACTCGCGAAAACCGACGCCGATCCGGCCGTTGCCGGTTTCAACAGCCGCAAGCACACTGGTCATGCCGCCCTTAATGAAGATCTCGAGTGGATCAAGACTGGTGCCGTCGTATTTAATTATCTCGACAAATCTGGCCGGCTTGCCGTCCCGGATCTCAAGCAAGCCGCCGAAGCTGGAGTAGGCGGGAATGCCCCGGGCCAGTAACACCCCGTTCAGGGTTATCGAGCAGACCGTGCCCATACCGACCATCCCGTCCGGCACCACCACCCCACCCGCCTTCTGGCCGGGGCCGAAAAGAGCCAGCATACTGCCCATCCCATAGCCTGCCTCATAGACCTGGCTGATCTGCGGCGTCAGACCACGCAACAGATCGGCATCGACAATGCTTATGTTCGCAATAACCGTGCCGCTCTTTCGGGACAGGTCAAAATTCATCCGATAGGTCAGCTGATCAATTCGACCCGAAAGAAAGCCGACCTTATCGAAAACCCTGGCCTCACGTAACTCACGCAGCCCCTTTTCGGTAATGGCCCGGCCCCGTTTGCCAAAATTATCGGTAAGCCCCCGGCTGTCCAGCTCCTTGAAATAATACCGGATGGTCCGCTCACTGACCTCGTAGCCCATGGCCTCGAGATTATCCATCAATCTGGAACTGGTCTGGGGACCATCAGCCCTTTCAAGCAAGCCGAGGATCGCCAGTTCTTTCTTTTCTATTTTATCGTTCATAAAAAATCAATCCGGGCCGGAAAAGCATCAGCGGCAAAATTGCCGTAAAAATTCTCGCATAACCACTGCACGGTTATAGCACCGCTACCGTTCAGAAAAACAATCCGCAACCTATCTCCCACAAAACCACCAAAAAAAGAGACCATTGAGGCTGCTAAGCGGAGCGGCATTTTACGGCAAAATTGCCGCTACCAGCATCTACCAGCCAAACCCAGACGCCTTATCTCCCTAAATCTTCGGAAATTATTTATTGAAAAACAATACCTCCCTGCTATATTGGCAATCTGTTGCCAATATAGCATCAAAAAATGCTGCCGGTCAACCGGCTTTAGTGCCTCGTAAAACATAAAGTGTCGCAATATTGCGCAGGGATTTGACGTGCCAACAAGGCGCGACTGACGGCGCATAGTAACAGCGAAGCGGTGTCTGCTATGTAACAAAAGTCGTAACCGCAGTTGGCGCGCTAAATAACAAGTAGGTAGCGTAGACTCCGAGATGCGTCGGTTTATGGTTTATGCGGCGCTACTATATAAGGTAAAGCTTTACTTTTAGATTCGGTTTGTTGCATCCTGATAAAAAAGTAGCCCGTAAATTCAGCTTAAGCCCTTTTATCTGATATTTTTTGCTAGACAGACGGCTTTTGGTACACATTTTGCTACTCTAGACATCAACTTTAACGTTTTTGGCATAAAAACGGCCAGAACAGTCATTTTTATAACCCTTTAGTGAAAGGAGTAGACCATGACCAAGAAAGACATCCTCAAGCTCATTGAGGCAGAGAACATCAACTTCTTCAGGATCCAGTTCGTTGATATCAACGGCTTCATGAAGAATGTCGCCATTCCCCGTAGCCAGATCGAGAAGGCTCTGGACGGCAAGATCATGTTTGACGGTTCCTCCATCGACGGCTTCGCCCGCATCGAAGAGTCGGACATGTACCTGGTCCCCGATTATAACACTTTTGTGATATTGCCCTGGCGTAATCAGGAAGGCGTCGCCGCAGCCCGGATCATCTGTGATGTCCACAAGGCTGACGGCACCCCCTTCGAAGGCTGCCCGCGCGGCAACCTGAAACGGGTTCTGGCCGATGCCACGAAGATGGGCTACACCATGAACGTCGGCACCGAGGCTGAGTTCTTTCTTTTTGACCTGGCCCCCGATGGAACTTCCACCCTGAATACCAACGACAACGCCGGCTACTTCAGTCTCGACCCGGAAGACACCGGTCTGAACTGCCGCCGCGAGATCATCGAAACCCTGGAGAACATGGGCTTCGAGATCGAGGCCTCTCATCATGAGGTTGCCGAAGGTCAGCACGAGATCAACTTCAAGTACGCTGATGCCCTGACCTGTGCCGACAACACCGTAACCTTTAAATGGGTGGTCAAATCGATCGCCAAGAAACACGGCCTGCACGCCACCTTCATGCCCAAACCGATCTTCGGGATCAACGGCTCCGGCATGCACTGCAACCAGTCCCTGTTCGACCTGAAGGGCAACAACGTCTTCTTCGACAAGAAGGCCCCGCTGCAGCTCAGCGAGACCGCCTACCAGTACATTGCCGGTATCGCCAAAAACGCCCGTGGTTTTGCTGCGATAACCAACCCGCTGGTCAACTCTTACAAACGACTGGTTCCCGGTTACGAAGCCCCGGTCTACGTGGCCTGGTCCGCATCCAACCGCAGCGCCCTGATCAGGATCCCCGCTTCCCGCGGCCTCGGTACCCGAGTAGAGGTTCGTTGCCCGGATCCGGCCTGCAACCCCTATCTGGCCTTTGCGATGATGTTGAACGCCGGCCTCGACGGGGTCAGGAACAAACTGACTCCGCCGCCGTCAACCGATACCAACATCTTCGCCATGACCCCCAACCAGATGCGCCGTGCCAAGATCCAGAGCCTGCCCGGTTCTTTGCTTGAGGCCATGGCCGAGCTCAAGAAGAGCAAGTACGCCAAAGAAACCCTTGGCGAGCATATCCTGGAGAAGTATCTGGTCAATAAAGAGATGGAATGGGACAACTACAGGATCTCAGTCACCGACTGGGAAATTGAGAACTACCTGAACGTCTACTAAATTAAATGATGGACGTTCATCCCATTTAATACCTGTTAGACAGGCCCCGCTTTCTCCAGAGCAGAGAAGGCGGGGCCTTTTTGCCCTGATGGCCAGTTTCAGAAAAATCGTATATCGCCTGATTTTTACATTGTTTTCTGCGTTTCAAATTCAGGAGTTCTTGCTTGACATCTTTTTAACACAGTTGTATTTTTCCTGACCCGGCTGAGGCGTAAGACCATCCAGACCGGGACATCGGTTTTAAGTCAGGGTTATTCTGTTATAAAACCTGGCAACGACTACTTTATCAAGGAGTGAAAAATGTGCCGGTTAGCCATGAAAACCGCAAGCAAGCCGTTCTCTCCCTATTCCGTACTGACGGCCATGGAGGCCATGCAGGAAGGATATGACGGCAGCGGCCTCGGCCTGCTATTACGCGGACTTGAGTTTACGGACTACAAGTACAATTCCGAAGACCCGGTCCTTTCCGGGATCGCCCACACTGAAGAAGCACTGGCCAGACTCCATTCGCTTATGGATGAGCGTGGTTTTGTCCTGAAGTATGACCACGAGTTTGAGACCGACATGAGCAAGGTCGAAGCCCAGGATCGCTTCAAATACGTCCTGCGAGTCTACAAAAAACCTAAAGTCTGGTCTTCCCTCAGCAAGGAAGAGGTTGAGCGTCAGTATATGCTGACCCGTCTGGCCCTGCGGGCTGACGGCGAGGCCCATAACAACGACCTGACCGCCTTCTCCCTCTGGCCCGATGTGGCGATGATCAAGGAAGTCGGCTGGCCCCTGGGAGTCGGAGAAGCCCTTGGTCTGCAAAGCGGCCGGATCAAATCAAGAGTCTGCATGGCCCAGGGCCGCCAGAACACCAACTGGGGGATCAACCTCTACGCCTGCCATCCCTTCTTTATTGAAGGGATCGCCACTATGACCAACGGCGAGAACACCGCCTTTCTGCCGATCAAGGACTGGCTGTCCGGCAAAGGATTCCCCGGCTACATCGGCTATCAATCCGACTCCGAGGTCTTTGCCCATATCCTCCACTACGTCACCAAACAGCTTAAATTACCGCTGCAGGCCTACAAGCATGTGATCACTCCGCTGAAGAATTCCGAACTGGCTGTTCACCCCCAGGGCGAGTTCCTCCGCGGTCTGCGCGATGTCTGCCGCCGGCTGATCATTGACGGACCCAACGCGGTGATCGGCACCCTGGCCGACGAAACCACCATCCTGGTGATGGACGCCAAAAAACTGCGGCCGGCCACGGTTGGCGGCAAACCCGGCGAATGGGCGATCGCCTCCGAGATGTGCGGCGTCGATGCAATGATCCCCGACCGGGATCGCTCCAAAGACTTTTTGCCGATGCGTGAACACACAATTATTATTCCTCCCGACAGACAGGAGCTAGAGATATGGTCTCAATTCGATCAATTTCCGCAGACCCAGGCAGCCTGAGCCCCAACGACCTGCCCTGGATCATTGAACACCGTGAAGACCGCTGCACCCTTTGCGGGAAATGCGCCGCCGTCTGTCCGGTAAACACCTTAAAGCTTACCTACATGCGCAAACGGATGCCGAAAATCGTCCTCACCTCCAGCGAGCGGGGCAGTTCTTTCAAGACCTTCGTCGGCATCCGCCAGAACACCGATGTCGGCCGACGCTGCATTGGTTGCGGCACCTGTGAAATGGTCTGCCCCAATGAGGCGATCCACCCGGTCCATAACAAGACCGATCGCTATCGTTTCCAGAACACCAAGAACGGCGAGCCTCCCAAGCGTGGTGGTCGTCGTAACGATCCGGGGCCAACCGTCCTCGACAAGATCTCCTTCAACCGGATCTCGATGTTGACCGATCCGGCCCTCGATGCCGGCCGTCATGAGTTCACGATGAACACCCTGTTGGGCCGGGTACTGCCGCCGGAAGAGTTTCTCCGCCGCCAGACCAGCGGCGAGTGGATCCCGCCGGTCCGGGAGATCTTCCCGTTTATCATCGGCTCGATGTCCTTCGGGGCCCTGTCACCGAATATGTGGCTCGGTCTCCTTCAGGGCGTCGCCTATTGCAACGAAGTACTCGGCATCCCGGTGGTTATGGCCACCGGTGAAGGCGGTTGCCCGCCCTGGGTTTTAAGAAGCCCCTTCCTTAAATATATAATCCTGCAGATCGCTTCCGGTTATTTCGGCTGGGATGAGATCATCCGCGCCATCCCGGAGATGCAATGCGATCCCGCCGCCATTGAGATCAAATATGGCCAGGGCGCCAAGCCCGGCGACGGTGGTCTGTTGATGTGGTACAAGGTTTCAAAACTGATCGCCCGTCTGCGCGGTGTGCCGGAAGGGGTTGATCTTCCTTCGCCGCCGGTCCATCAGACCCTCTACTCGATTGAAGAGTCGGTCATGAAGATGATCCAGACCATGTCGATGGCCTTTAACTTCAAGGTGCCGGTCTATCCGAAGATCTCCGGTTCCAACTCGGCCAAATCGGTCTTGAATAACCTGGTTCGTAACCCCTACGCCGGCGCCCTGATGATCGATGGGATCGACGGCGGTACCGGGGCGGCCTATAACGTCAGCATGGATGCCACCGGTCACCCGATCGCCTCCAATCTGCGTGAGTGCTACCTTGATCTCTGCGCCCAGGGCAAACAGAACGAGATCCCGCTCTTTGCCGCCGGTGGGGTTGGCAAGAACGGCAATGTTACCCAGAACGGCCTGGCCCTGATCATGCTCGGCGCCAGTGGCGTCCACATGGGCAAATACATCATGCAGTCGGCCGCCGGTTGTCTGGGCAACGAGCAGAATCGTTGCAACGTCTGCAATCTCGGGATCTGCCCGAAGGGTATCACCAGCCAGAATCCGAAGATCTACCGCCGCCTCGATCCGGATCGGGTCGCCGAGCGGGTGGCTGAGACCTTTATGTCGATCCGCACCGAGATGAAGAAGGTCATGGCGCCCCTGGGCCGCTCGCAGAGCCTGCCGATCGGCATGTCCGATGCCCTGGGGATCGGTGACAAGGATGTGGCTGAGCGTTTGAACATCAGATACGTTTGTTAAGAGGAGCATGATATGAGCAAAGCATTAACAGTTAAAGGGCTTGATAAAGACGGCCAGCGTATCAGCTCCAAAGCCTTCGAAGAGTTGGTACAAGAGGCCTTTGCCAAGTCAAAGAACCTTAAACTTGAAACATACGGCCAGCACAATGTGGCCGGTCGCCTCGCCAGCGGCGGTGAGCCGGTAAACATCGAGATCACCGGCCCCTGCGGTCAGCGCCTCGGCAGCATGGGTATGCCCGGCACCAAGATCGTCTGCCATAATTCCGCCTCCGATGATGTCGGTTACCTGAATATCGGGGCCGAGATCACCGTCAAGGGCGACGCCACCAACGGTGTCTGCAACGCCATGGCCGAAGGCAAGGTCTATATCGGCGGTTCCGTCGGGGCTCGCTGCCTGACCATGACCAAGTGGAACCCCGAGTACCAGCGCCCCGAGCTCTGGGTCCTGGGTTCAACCGGTGATTCCTTTGCCGAGTTCAACTGCGGTGGGATCGGCGTGGTCTGCGGTATCGATGCCAAGAACCCCGACAACGTCCTGGGCTACCGGCCCTGCGTCGGCACGGTTGGCGGTTCGATCTACTACCGCGGCAAGATCGATGACAGTTACGCCAAGACCAACGTCAAAGCGGTTATGCCCGATGACGAGCAATGGTCATGGCTGATGGAGCGGATGGAGAATTACCTGAACGAGATCGACCGCCCCGAACTGCTCAAAAAACTCTCGAAACGCAAAGAGTGGAGCATGCTGGTCTCCATTCCGCCCCAGGAAAGGGCCCTGATGTTCTCCGGACCGATGCCGATGGCCGAGTTCAAAAAGAAGATCTGGGACCCGGGCTTCGGCGGCGGCGACCCGCTCCGCGACTTGGCCCCGGGCCTCGACCGCAGCACGATCGGCATGGTCGAAACCGGCGACCTGCGCCGCAAGAAACCCTTCTGGGCCAACCGCGACAAGGCGGCCCCCTGCTCCTATTACTGCCCGGTCCACATCCCGACCATCGACCGACTGCGTCTGCTCCGGGAAGGCAAGGAGGCTGAGGCCTACGAGATGCTGATGGAATATACCCCGCTGCCGGCTTCGGTCTGCGGTGCGGTTTGCCCCAATCTCTGCATGGAGAACTGCTCGCGTCAGGTAGTTGACGAAGAGATCGACGTCCAGATGCTCGGCCGCGCCGCTCGCAATGCCAAGGCCCCGAAAGCGGCCAAGTCGTTGGGTAAAAAG
>CBDVDF010000064.1:0-7571 GCA_965372675.1 uncultured Desulfobacterales bacterium | reverse complement strand
CGAGGTAAAACGCTGGGTAATGTCCTGGGGCAGCGGCGCCGAAGTCCTGGCTCCGACTGAACTGCGGAGAGACATTCACCGGGAAATACAGAAGGTATTGCAGGCTTACGATTAATACGGCATGATTAACAGGGAAGCTGGAAATCCCGCTACCATCCACACAATTTCATATTATACAGAGGACCATCGATGAGTAAAAAAGACGCCCCGATGTGGGCCTCCTTTATCTGGCAGGGCAGCCGTAGCCGAAAAAGGCGGAGCATACTCAGCTTCCTGAGGAGCGTCCCCCTGTTCAACTCCCTCTCAAAGAGAGAGCTGCTTACCCTGAACAGTATCGCCCACCTCAGAACATACCAGGAAGATGAGTTCATCTTCCGTAAGGGACAACCCGGGGCGGCGATGTTTATCATCAAATCCGGCGAGATCAATATTGTTGACCACGATCCCGATTCCGGGGAGAATGTCATCGCCACTCTGGCTGAGAACACCTTCTTCGGGGAACTGGCCCTGCTGGACGATTCACCCCGTTCGGCTTCGGCAAAGGCCCGGGTTAACAGCGAGGTATATGCCTTTTTCAGAACCGATCTGGAGCGACTGCTTAGCTCCTCACCACAAATAGGACTCCAGGTTTATCGCGCCCTGGCGATGATAATCGGCAACCGACTGAAGAGCACCAATGAACAACTTTTTAACAAGTGAGGAAAGCCTGCGCCGGCAAAGGCGGGCGACCTTGGTCTACTCGACCGCGACGATCCTGACCCTGGTCGTGACGGCTTACCTGCTCTGGGCCTTGCGGGGGATGATCCTGCCGGCAATTATCGGCATGGTCATCGCATACATCTGCCTGCCGCTGATCGGTTACCTGCAGGATAAAGGGCTGCCGCGTCTCTGGGCGGTCATCTGTCTTTCCGGCTTTTTCTGCCTGTTCCTTTTCTCTACCATCGATCTGGTCGGCAGTATAATACCGGACCAGAAAACAGAGCTGGAGCTTCAGGTCAGGTTCCGCTACAAGATCAACGAAAAATTCAACCAGGTAATGGGACTGACCGAGGGCCGAAAAACCGGCAACTGGTTTTACACCCTGTTCGGGAGAGAACTGGAACCTTTGAGGGACAACCTTGATGGGGTCCTGCGTCTCTCCGGGGAAGACAACCAATTATTCAGCGAATTTTACCAGCAGGATAAAAAGGAGGGGCTTAAACCTCTCAGCGAACGCTACTGGCAATATCATCAGGCCAACCGGCAGCGGGATACTGAAAAGGCAAAACTTGCTAAAAAAGCCCGGCGCCAGGTCTCGGCCGGCGAAAAAACTCCGGTTGCTGCCAGTGGAAACAACGCCGAAAACTCCTCTCTGCTACTGATGATCTTTAACGCCCTCTCACTCTGGCTCATTACCCCGCTGGTTTTTCTGGTTCTGCTCTTCGACAACGGCAAGCTGAAAAAAAGCCTGGTCCGGGCCGTACCCAATCGCTATTTCGAATTAACCCTGACCATCCTGGAAAACATCAACGAGGCCCTGGGTCGTTATCTGCGGGGAACATCAATTGAGTGCTTTCTGGTCGGCACCAGTTTCACGCTCTGTCTTTTCCTGGTCGGCCTTGATATGCAATGGGCCGCCACCATCGGCATCATCGCCGGTCTGGCCAACGCCATCCCCTTTCTCGGTCCGGGAATCGGCCTGCTGGTCGGGGTTCTTTACGCCATAATGGCCGAAGATGTCTCGCCGGTCCTGCCCTTTATCGACGGAGACAATCTGCTCCTCGCCATTATTGTAGTGGTAGCCATCGTCCAACTTGCCGACAACGCCCTTTTTCAACCTTATGTGCTGGGCAGTGCCGTCGATCTCCATCCGCTCACCGTCATTCTCGGTGTCACCGGCGGGGCTGTGATTTTCGGCTTTGCCGGAATGCTTTTCGCGATCCCGACCATTATGGTCATCAAGGTGGTCGTATCCACCCTGTTCCGCCAATTCCGGGCTTATTATATAATCTGACCGCCCTCTATTTATTCACCACTGCCTTCCACCTGGCTCTTGCTTTTAATTTTCCTAACAGATAGAATGCTTTAAAAATAGCGGCAACCCCCAGGCAAATTACAGATTTATTCCAGATGATTTATGAGTATTATCTTGTAAGTCAATGGCGCCTGAACAAGCGAAAAACGCTGGGCCGGCCATTTCCTAAATGATAATTAAATGAATTGATGGAGATCTTAAATGAACCAGCTGAGATTTCTCAGTAGAGAAAAGCTGATCGAATACCTGGACGAAGAGTTACGCCTGTTCCTGAACGACAAAGGCATCTATGAGCTCAACCAGTATGGCTGGCTGACCGACGACCGCCCCGACCCGGAATACATCGGCCTGGCCATGTGGCAGATCGAGCCGCCGCCGAGCAATCCAGCCACCAAGCCGAACCCTGAAACAGCGGTGCTGCCCTCCCTGCCGCCGCCGGCACTCAACAACATCTTCAGAAACGGTCATGAGTTTGAGGGGTTGATGAAGGCTGCTCGCCACTCGATCGGTTTCACCTACCTCTACCACACCCCCACCGATCCTGGCGATGAGGAGGTGAACCCCTGCTTCCTGCAGCATTACACCGATGCGGTAATGAAACTTAACCTGGCCACCGACCGGCTGAGAGAGCTGTTTATAAATTCTTTCGTGGCCTTTTCAGGCCCGGCTATTAAAGACAGTGGTCCGGCCGAGCCGCTTGGCCAAGGGGAGGAACACGACCTCTTCTGCCAGCCATTCTTTATGGTTGGGGAAAAGCTGGCCGAAAACCCCGATCATTACCGGGAGCTGCTTGAATGTTTCGGTGATCTTGTTCCTCTGGTTGAACAAACTTCATCTTACCGCCTGGAAGGCCTTGAACAGAGCCAGAAACTCTGCGCTTCCGAAGAGCTCACCCCGACCATTACCGAGCACTCTGCCGACCATGAGCAACTGGATGGCAACATTGTCACCCGTGACATTGCCGAATGGTATAAGCTGCTGGTCAAGACCGGTAGCCAGATCTTCCTGGCCGAATATCTGTTGCGGAATTTCGACAAACCACTGCCAAGCTGCTGAGAGATTGCCCCTTGCTTGACCCTTGCCAGCTACCAAAGTAACGGTTATTCTAATCCTTAAAAGATAATCGTTACTCCTTGCCGTAGTACTGGTGCTATATGGACCTGGACCTCTCCCTTAAAGAACAGCAACTCCTCAAGGATCTGGACAACTATTTCCAGGATTTTGCGACAGACTGCCCTTACGGCCTGCCCCATCAAGCCGTTTACCGGATGGCCAGATTTTCGACGATCCCGGCCCAGCTAATGGGCACCCTGCTGGCTGGCGGCTTTCGGCGCTACGGAAACACGGTTTACACAATGCGCTGTGAGAATTGCCGCAGCTGTGTGCCAATCCGGCTTGATCCTGACGATTTCAAAGCAAACCGCAGCCAGAAAAGGGCCGCCAGAGACAACTCTGATCTGCGCATTGAATCAGGACCCCTGGAACCGGGCGCAGAAGATATCGCCCTGCTGCAGAAGTTCTTCGACACCAGGTATCCGGGCAAGAACAACACCGCCCAGGATTACTATGTCGGCTTTTTCCTCAATTCTTCCGGCTTCTCAATGGCCTTGCGTTATTACCTGGACAATAAGCTTCTGGGGGTCTCGATCCTCGATGCTGGAGAGAATTGGCTGAATGCCGTCTATTTCTTCTTCGACCCTCTAGCCTCAAAACGAAGTCCCGGCACCTTTAATATCCTGACCCTGATCGACCTCTGCAAGGCCCAGGATATCGATAAACTCTATCTGGGCTACTGGATAAAAGAATCCGGAGCCATGAGCTACAAATCCTCTTTCCAGCCCCACTATCTGCTCAAAGAGAACGGCTGGCAGGTGGCCAAATAGCTCCCCTGCCCTAAGCAGCTGAAATCTCTAACAATTCGCCTATATTGTATCTCCCCTTAAACCCTACCACTATATATAGTATGCAAACTTGACTTTCAAACAGCAAACTGGCATTATATATGGTGAATTCATAATGAGTGATGGTTCTGGTTTTCCAACGCTGATGAACTCATGATAAAAGGGGATTTGAAATGGAAAAATGGCAACTGGCAGGAATTATTTCCGGTGCAACAAGATCCAAGTTAATCTTACCGACCGGTAAGCTTCTTAAAAATTCCAGAAAAGAGTCCAGACCCATACGGCTAGGCGCGTTCAGCAAGGCTATCCAAAAAACCCTCCGCAAAATGACCGAGGTCATCGCCCTGTTCTGATCGCCCAGCCTAAAACAAGGCAAAGCCCCGGACTATCAGTGTCCGTTTAAAATAATAAACGCCTTAACAGAAAAAGGCCCGCTAGTGATCAGCGGGCCTTTTTTTGCCGAGCCCTCTGCTGATGATGGCCTTGTCCCTGCCATCTGGCTTAGCTTTGGCGGTAGCCCACCCAAGAAACACCCACAAGACTCACGGCCACCTGGAGCGCACTTTCTTCGGCTCTCCCTCAGTGTAAAGTTTATCGAGCAACCCTTTATATTTTCGGACCACAGCCTTCCTTTTTATTTTCATGGTCGGCGTCAGTTCCCCCTTTTCTTCGCTCAGGGGTTCAGGGAGAACTACAATCTTCTGGACCTTTTCATACGGGGCAAGATCAATACCTCTTTCGGTTATTCTGTTGATCAGAAAGTCGTACAACCCCTGGTCCCCAGCCAATTCAATCGGTGATAATCCAGCCAGACCGGCAACAGGGTTTCTGGTCGCAAGATGTTCGTAGTCAGGAACCACCAGAGCGGTCAGATAGTTTTTCTTGTCACCGTAGAGGACGATCTGGTTGATATACTCATCGGTAACGAGCAGATTTTCGATATATTGCGGAGCGATATTTTTGCCGCCGGAAGTAACGATTATATCTTTCTTCCGGTCCAGTATTTTTAAAAACCCATCCTCAAGTTCTCCAAGGTCCCCGGTCAACAACCAGCCATCCCTGACGGTCTGTACGGTTGCCTCTTCATCCTGGTAATAGCCAAGCATTACCGAGGGACCTCTAACTGCAACCTCGTCATCGGCCATTATCTTCACCTCGCATCCCGGCAACGGCAGCCCGACCGTGCCCGGTCTGATCTTGCCCAGCCGGTTCACCGCGATCACCGGTGAATATTCGGTCAATCCATATCCTTCGAGGATCTGGATCCCGGCAGCAAGAAAGAACTCGACAATTTCCCTGGCCAGTGGGGCGCCGCCGGAAACAAAGAAACGCAGGCGGCCGCCCAACCTCTTTCTGAATTTACTGAAGACAAGCCTGTCGGCAACCAGATGTTGCAGGGCCAGGAAGGCCCCCGACGAGACGTTGTTGTTTTGCGCCGCCAGGATTCGCCGGCCGACTGCCATGGCCCAATGAAAGATCTTTTGCCGCAGGAGCGGAGCATCATGGACGCCATCAATGATCCGGCCATACAATTTCTCATAAAACCTCGGCACCCCGAACATGATGGTCGGCCGCACTTCCCGGATATTGTCGGCGACGGTACGAATTGACTGAGCGTAGGCAGTAGTGGCCCCGCTGATCAGCATCAGATATTGTCCGGCGGTGCGTTCGAAGGAATGACTGAGAGGCAGAAAAGAGAGAAACAGATCATCCGGCCCCACCGTCTGGGCCTTTAACGAGGCCGCGGCATTGGCGAGGATGTTGGCGTGGGAAAGCATGACCCCCTTAGGGTTGCCGGTGGTGCCGGAGGTAAATATTATGGTCGCACAATGATCGGGCTTGAGGGCCGAAATTCTTCCGGTCAATTCAGGAGAAGTTCCGGCCGAGATCTGCTCCCGGCCGCGCTGCCTGACCGTATCATAATCAGTGGCACAACTGCCGGCCGAATCGATCCCGACCGGATCAAGGGAGATGATGGTTTTTATCGCCGCATCACAGGTGGCAAACATCTCGGCTTTTTCGGAGCGGGCGACAAAGGCAATATTTACTCCGGCCTTGTTGAGGATATAGTCCGCTTCGCTCCTGGTACTGGTGTGATAGATGGGGACGGTAATGGCGCCGGCAGCCATGATCGCCAGGTCGGCGACCAGCCATTCAGGCCGGTTATAGGCCATGATCGCAACCCGGTCACCCGGTTGCACGCCCAGTTCGATAAGACCGCAGGCAACTTCCCGGACCATAATGCCCAGCTCATTCCAGCTCAGTGGTTCATATTGCGACCCGACCTTATGGAGAAGCGCCGTCTTGTCGCCATACCTTGCCACCTGCCCGAAAAACATGTTGGGGATCGTTTCGGACCCGGAAAACACCCAATCACTCTCCAAACGAGGATCAATCATAGAAACCGCCATCCAGTTTCGCCATCCGCCGCAGGAGATCGGCCGGTTCAAAGCGCTTATCGATGGACGAGACGAACTGGTCCAGTCGCTTGACGATCTCCTTGGCCCCGACTTTATCGGCATAACGAATAAGCCCACCGGTGTAGGGAGGGAAGCCTGCACCGAAGATCATCGCCACATCAACGGCCTGGGCATCGCTGACCACTCCCTCCTCAAGGCAATATACCGCTTCGTTGATCATCGATAGAATCAGGCGGTCAACAACCTCCTGATCATCAACCTGCCGGTCCGCATTGACCTTCAGTTTGAGCAACGGATAGATCCCGGGAGCAACCGCCGCCCCTTTAGAGCGACTATAATCATAAAAGCCCTGGCCGCTTTTCCGGCCTAAACGACCGGCCTCCATCATCCGGGTCAATAACGGTGAGGGTTTCATCCGCGCCCCGAAAGCGGTGAACAGTATATCGGCGACATGGGCTGCAATATCCAGCCCGACCATATCCAGAAGTTTAAAGGGGCCCATCGGCATACCGAAGCGGAGCATGGCCTGATCGATCCGGCCAATATCAGCCCCCTCCTCAAGCATCCGGGCGGCTTCGTTGAGGTAAGGCAACAACAGGCGGTTGACCAGAAATCCCGGCCTGTCCTTGACCAATACCGGAATCTTGCCCAGCCGACGGGACAGGGCCATGGCCTGGTTAAGGGTCATGTCCGAAGTCTGCTCGCCATAGATAACTTCGACAAGTTTCATCCGCGCAACCGGGTTAAAAAAATGCAGGCCGGCTACCCGGCCGGGATTACTGACCGCCCCGGCCATTTCGGTTATCGACAACGACGAGGTGTTTGAGAGGATCAGGGTGTCATCGGCTACCGCCCCGGCAATTTTCGCCAGGATCGTCTTTTTGACCTCCATGTCTTCGACCACAGCCTCAATTACCGCATCCAGATCATCCATGCCGCGCATCACCGTATCGTAGGTAACCCGGCTCTTGATCCGCTCGGATAGCGCCGCGGAATGGATGCCTTTGCGCTGCTGGCCGGCAAGAAGTTTGTTCATAAAGCCCAGGGCAACGCTCAAGCCCTTGGTCGAGCGATTGATCAGGCGGACCTGCAGGGCATGGTCGGCAATGAGGGCGACAATACCGCCGCCCATGATCCCAGCTCCTACCACACCTATATTGGTAAAATCCCGGGCCGGCTCAGTATCCACCTGGGAGAAGCTCTCCTGGAGACGAAAAACCTTCAGGAGATTTTTGG
>CBDVDF010000063.1:0-7589 GCA_965372675.1 uncultured Desulfobacterales bacterium | reverse complement strand
CCGACCTCGTCGGGGGCCGTATTAATGGCCAGATCAACGCTGCCCGCACACTCTCCATCCTGACCAGCCTCTACGGACTGGTCCAGAACCACGCCAAGGGCATAACCAGCCGTTGTATTATCGATCTCGTAGACATCACCAAGAATTAGATTAGCAGTTGCCAAGGCCTCGGTGGCCGCCGCTAGGGACAGTCCAGGCAAAGAAGGCATCACGTTGCTGCAACGCAAGGTGACGGTAGCGCTTTCGTTATATTCCAGAGAATAGGCCGGGCCGCCGTCGAGAAGCATTACCTCGGTCAGGGAGATCACGATCTGATCCGCCTCGGCCAGTTCCCCGACCTTGAACATAAAGCGGGCAACCGAACCATCTTCGGAGGAACGGGTAGCGCCCTTTGTATGGGCATAGGTAAAGAGGGCAGAACCACTTACCATCGATTCGTTGTCGAGGACCAGGATTCCGCTGGCGCCCTGGCCATCCAGGAACATTGGCCCCAGTCCTGAACGGGTGGCAGTGGGAGCTGAGATCAGCAAAGGGGTGGAGACAGATACATCTTCAGGGGCGGCCTGGCTTAGGTCGTTAACCGGAGTAACCGGGGAGACATCACCATCCACATTGAGCCGAAACTGCACGGAACCCAGCCCCTCGGCCGGAATCCCCTCGGCCATGATCTCGACCGAAAAGACATCGCCGGGCTCAACCCGGTCGGCGGAAGCTTCCACCCGCACCCCGGCAGCCCAGCAGTTAATCCCGGAAAACAACAGCGCCATAACCAGGACAGCGGTCAACAACCTGCTCCCGGTTTTATTTGCTCGCTCTTCCGTTATCATCACAAACCCCTTTTTATTTATTCTGAACCGAGGAATAAGACCTGAATAGTTTCTCTCCATTTCTATTCCCCATTCACTCTACGATATCTATTCCACATTGGTACTACCGAACTCCGTGGCAAAACGGGCAAAATCCCGCGCATCAATCCGGTCATCACTCACAACAACCCCTTCCTGGACCGTGATCAGGTTGATGTCGGGATTAAAGCCACCATCATCGGCTTCATTACGGTAGTGGGACTTAAAGATCTCAAAATCGGCCACATCAACCACTCCGTCCATATTAAAATCGGCAAAAAAGCCCTGGACCGGTTCAGCGACACGACCCGCGCCACTGTCTGCCGGGAACTTCCGATAGTGCAAAAGGGTGGAAAGCATGCCGCCCCGATAAATGCGAAGAAGGGTCTTTTCGCCACCGACAACATCCAGGCTGGCACCGTCTGCAGCAAACAGGTTATTGAGATCCAGCACCCCTTCAGCGGCAGCAATACCATCGCCGACAAAAGCGCTTAAGGGAGATGAGGCATCTCCGGTCTCAAGGACGATCAACTCACCGAGTCCTGGTACCTGCGAAGAATCTCCTGGTCTGACATACACCTTAAAACCGAGAAGATCATTGACCATGCTGACCGGTACACCTTGATTATCATATCGGTAACCGGTCACTGTTCCGGCAGTGTTCACTTCCTGTAATGAAGAGTAGCCGACACTGCCAGGAACCCCGGGCTCCCTGGTCACGGCCCGGACATAATAGGCGGTATTTGCCTGCAATCCGGAGATTCGAACCTTCATGATCCCTTTGTTACGAGCGGCATCGGCAACGTCCGGAGACGCTGCAGCCATCGGATCAAACGTCATCCCTTCGGAAAGCCTTTGAGACATGGCCGCGTCACTATAAACCTCCACTTCCGGTTCGGCTACGACATCAGTCATCCAGACAACAGCAAAAGAGGATGGTGTCACATCGGTTACCCGCACACTGACCACCTCAGGCACGGCCCAGGCCACCTCCGCGAACATTATGGCAAGCAACAAACCAATCAGCGGTGTTTTCAATACCCTCATCGTACAACTCCTCCAGCTTGACTGTTGGCACAGGTCGGACAACCCTCTTTATTGGACACGGTTGTTATCTCACCGGATTTCGCCCCGAGATATCCTCCCTCCATGACCCGGATTTCCGACCGTAGGTTTTTCAAATATTTTCGATAAATCGAACGTGCATCCACAGCGGCAGGAAAAACCAAAACAGCAGATGCAGACTCGTTAAGTTTCATTTTCGGGCTCTTCCCGGCTTCTTCCTTGATCTTCGCCAACACACCGCCAAGCTTACCTTCAAAACCCTCACCAGTTGGTCTGATTGCCCCAGCTACTGGATAACGACCCGCTTCTTCCTCCTCACGAAGGTCGTAAACATTAACGACCACTCCTTGCTTACGGGCACCGGCAAGCTGTTCCGGCCTCACCATGGAAGAACCGAAGCCTACCTCTCCGACCAGTCCGTAACCGGCCCCGGTCCAACCCCGCAGGCCGCCGGTCATCACATAGACCCGCTCCTGGCCGTTACCGCTCAAGATCATGGCAGCCTTTGTTGCATCAAGCAGCCCCAGACTATTGTCAACCAACACCAGCATCCTTTTCTTAGGGAAACGCTTTACAGCCAGGACATTATGGGGGATGTTGACTGCACCTTCGATATGACCCATCTCAAAAGCGGAAGGGGCACGAACATCTATCAGCCACATCCGGCTCCCCTCGCGCATCAGGTCACGCACCTGCCCGGGTGCCATCTCCATCGGTACGGCTGCCACCAGCACCGTCGGTGCCAGGACGAGCAAAAGCGCGGTTATGCAGGTCAAATATCTCTTCATCAAAATTTCCACTGCCTTACGGTTTCCAGGCGTCAACCTGGTTGCCCATAGTAATGATCACTCCATCGCCAGACAGCAAATCGAAATTATTACCGACAATTTCGGGACCGGCCTCGCCTTCCCTAACCGCCACGCTCTGCCAGAGTCCGGTACTGTTATCAAAACGCCGGACGCTGATCACATTCTCTAGACCTACCGAGCGGATCAGGTCATGGACCCGGTATCCGAAAGGCACATTAAGCAGACCGATCTGGTTTACCCCGACCTGCAAGTTGTAAGCTACCGCCTCGTCACCTGCGGCCACCCGCAGAGTACCGGTCGATTCCGAGTAGAGATGCAAGGCCGAACCAACGCTGAGATCGAAATCAACACCGCCGCTACCGGTTTCACTGAATTGGGCTGCTGTGCTGTCGTATCTCAGGGCTTTGTCTATCACCAGCCCTTCCGGAGTTGACGCAACCAGATTGTTGCCGGTGGTATACTCGCCGACCAGGAGCTGTCCTACCCCAACCAGATTCAGCCCGGGCCTGATATCCACCTCAATGGGCAGCGGCACCACTTCAAGTTCGGCCATGTAAATCTGCCACCTACCGTCCCGATCATCCTGCCAGACAACCAGACCATCGGCGACCGCAGCTTCTTCCTGGCGGGCCGGGTTGGAGCTCAGTCTGCCGCCGCCACCTGCCAGATTGAGGAAATTCAGGTTCGGATCATTCATCCCCGCCGTATAATCGGTATAGACCAGTAGACCGCCACTCAAGCTCGCCTGGGTCCGGTCTCCGGTACCGTAGGTCAAGCGCTGCGGTTCCCCGCCGCCGCCCCGCCGGTAGATCTCTTTCTGGCCGTCACGCTGATCGGCCCAAACCACCGTCTCGCCAAATACGACCGGTCTTGTCTGATTGGCGACATCGACAGTCAGTCTCGTCTCGCTGGCGCCGGCCAAATCGTACTTGTAGATATCACCAAGTCCGTGACGGTAGTCTTCCCAGACCAGGGTAGCGCCGTTAAGCGATGGGTTTACTTGGTCCCGTTCATGGCTGGTGATCTGTTTCACCTCACCGGTAACCAGGTTCTTGGCATAAATGTCCCAGTTGCCGTTGCGATTGTCCTGCCAGGCAAGCCATTCTCCGGCAACTACCGGCTGCTGCTGATCCCCGGCGACAGCAACCAGGACTTGCTCTCCCGATCCGTCCAGACCATATCCGTAGATATCCCAGTCGCCACCCCGCATGTCTTGCCAAACCACCAGACTGGAGTCGATAGCCGGCCTTTCCTGGTCGGTTGTGTCGGCGGTAAGTCTGGTCACTGTACCGTCAGCATCTTTCAGGTAGATGTTCCAATCGCCGTCTCGTCTATCCTGCCAGACGATCCTACCTGCCGCAGCTTCTGGATAAAGCTGGTCTCCGGCAGCGCTGTCAACAGCGGTTCCGGTAAACCAGTCACTTACTTCTACGGTGATCACCTCCGATACCGCAGTATGCGAAACCGTTTCGGTATCAAGCCCGTCACTGACTTCGGCTTGCACGTTATAGGTATCGGCCGGTACGAAATTGCCGTCATCGTCCCTGCCGTCCCAGATCAGAGACAGCTCAGTAGCAGAAGCAGTCACCCCTTCGATAGTGCGAACTACATTGCCGCCTGCATCGGCAACATATAAAGTAACCAGAAGTTCCGGTACCTCGTCGGTTGCGGTCAGCAAGAAGCTAACGGTCCGATCCGTACTCACCCCGGCAGGCGCTTCGGGACTAAAACTTGCGACCGAAGATGCGAAAGCGGTTACATGCGGTGCCGCGTTATCGACAATTATCGATACCGTATTGACAGGTTCCTCATCGTTGCCGCTCCGGTCGACGCTGTAATATTCAAGGGTATAATCACCGGCCTCTGCCAGATTAAATGGCAACGCGGCGATGAAATCGCTGTCCGTCTCCACCACCTTGCGGTACATCCCCTCTACTCCGCTGCCACCCTCGTTGTCGGAGGCACTGAAGACGATCCGGGTTTCCGGAGTGATGAAGTTAGTTTCGCCCTCACTGGCCGGGCCATCGAAGATCAGGGTGGTGACCGGCGCGGTAAGATCAACGTCGGGCTTCTTGTAAACCAGGGTATAGCCGTTAGGAGTACCGCCGTTCTCACCTCGATAATCGATGAACTGCAGCAGGTAAACGGGCTGGAAATCGCCGTCCAGCTTATGGTCAACCCAGAAGTTATGGGGGTCGAGAGACACCCCGTCGCTACGCACCACGTCCAGCAGTTCCAACAACCCCTGTGACGGATCGTTCAGTCGTACATAGATCCAGCCCGGTGGGTTGGCGGTCAGCTCAAGTTCGAGATCAACTTCTGATTTTGTGGCCGTCGGCACATCGGGCGGATTAAGCGGGTCAACGGTCGTCACCTCGGCCCGGGCATCCACCAGACCGGTCAGACCATTGGGGTATTCAGATTCGAAGATCACATCGGGGTAAGGCAGGGCCATCGCATCCGTCGGATTATAATCGGCAGCAACGTCAAAGGCCAGATAGTCGAGGATATCGTCACGGCCAGGCAGGTTAACCCTGACCCGGTGGACCAGGTAATGGGCATTGGTCTCCTTGATCAAGCTGGTCAGTTCACCGCCAAGTTCCGAGGCATGGCTGAAAGAGACATCGAACTCGGCAAACCGCCCGGTCATGGTACTGATCATCTCCCAGTAGGCGGTGGCTCCGCTCTTGCTGGCCAGGTTGCCGATATCCACGGTCAAGGTCGGCTCAACCTCCCCATCGTTAACCGCAGAGTTAAGCAGTTTAAAATCGATCAGCAGCCCCTGGTCGTTCTCGACGATCTTGGGCTGGGCCGAATCAATCTTCAGCTCGTTGGCCGGGCCGAAACCATCGTTCATGATCCGGACTGCCAGCGGGAAAGGCACCGGCGGTTCAACTTCGGCGGTAAAGGGATTGTCGCCGGTAACCTGGTAGGGGCTGAAATAATCGAGGAAAAGTTCCGGCATCGGCTTGACCAGGATACGGTCAGGAAAGATCGGGATGATCTCTTCTTTGTCTGCCACGGTATAAGTCAGATTTGCCCCGACAAAATAATAGACCCCGGCGGCATCGATACCACCAGCCCCTGGAGAGGGAATGATCAGCCAGTGCACTTCAGCGCGGGTCCCGGCTTTCACCACCCCACTACCGCTTACATCACTGATATTGGAAGTGGTAGGCGACTGGACGAAGAAGATATCGTCCAACCGGTTGCCCTCACCGTCTTCGATCTCTACATCGACCCGGACACCGGTAAGGTCTTTGCTCAGCAGGTTATTGGTCAGCACCAGCTTGGCATCGAAGGCGACCCGCTCAAGAGTCAACTCTTGGACGATCTCCATTACGACCTTGGCACAGGCGGTCTCGGCGGCCAGGGCATTGGCTGCTGGCGCCAACCAGAACAAACTTAACAGTATGCAGAACCACAACCTATTCATTGAATCCCTCTTTATTTACCAATTAAGAATGTAGAATTCAGAGTTAAGAATTGAGGTAACAACAGGCCTCTCGAATCTCTCATCATTCTTAATTATTAAGCTCCTCAAAATGTTCTAGTTACTCAATGCCAACTTCATACGTCCCGGTCCTGATCGACTCCAGCACCTCGGCCCCGATCTGATCACTATTGGGCAACAGCCCCACGCCGGGACCGTTCATAATAAAAGTAAAAGCCACCTTTCTACCGGCTTTGGTAACCCCGTAACCGGCCAGTCCGTATACATCCTCTAACCGGCCACTCTTGACCCGGAAACCGGGTGCGTTGAACAGGATATCCTTGACCGTCCCTTCCATACCGGGCCGAGGCAAGGTGTTCTCAAACCTCTCAAACCACTCCTTCTTTGAAACCTCGTACAGGTATCTGGTCAAGAAGTTGGCCGTAACCTGGTTCCTGCCGCCCAAGCCGGAACCGTCGTGTATTTCAACCTCATCCATCGGTAAGTCCAGGCTGGCCAGGAACTCCCGAGTAACCCGAATCGCCTTTTCCTTGGTGCCCGGAGCACCGTATTTGTCCGCCCCAGCCTTTAGAAACAAATTGTCGGCAATCACATTAAGGCTGTGGACATTTATCTTGCGCAGCATCTTGTCCCTGTCCGGACCGGGAATTTCAGCCAGTAGTTCCGCACCAGCAGGAACCTTGCCCCGTCTAACCTTGCCCTTCACGGTCACGCCCTTTTCTTCAAGCAAGGTCTTTAAAACTCCTCCAGCATAGATTGCCGGATCATTTAGAGAGAAACGCTCACTGACTATCCCACCCTTTTCACCGATATTGCCGTTTACTTTATAGGCCAGATCATTAAGCCTGGTGATCTTGATCGTATTTACACAACCCTCGATCGTCCTGGCCGGGACAGCAATCTTTACTTCGCTGTTCGGTGGCTCAATTTCCACGACAGGGACTTTCCCAACCTCACCGGGTTTTACGGCAAGGGAAACGGTATGCAAATCAAGACCGAGTGCACTGGGCAGGGCATAGGCTGCGCCCTTACGCGATCTCTCAAGCCCCTTTATGTCAATCATCGAGCCATCCACAACAATATCACCCATTACTTCCCTGATTCCTTTGCCAACAACCGTATCGACAACCTTCACCATTCCAGCTCTGTCTAGCAGGGCGTTACCACCACCCTGCAAATAAAGATTGCCTGCTGCATCAACTACCAATCTAGTTCCCAACTCCACTTCCACTTCTAGACCTAAACCGGTTACCAACAACTTATTTAAAGACCCGGGCACCATCATTTTTTCTATCCCCGGCCCTTTAACAACAATCTCCTGACTAACTAACTTCCAGACCACCAGACTCCATTCCGCTTCTCCATGAAGCTGGTTTTCAAATCCTCCTGCTCCAGCCACAGTGAGTAGCACTACCA
>CBDVDF010000062.1:0-7714 GCA_965372675.1 uncultured Desulfobacterales bacterium | reverse complement strand
GATTAGCTCTTCATCATCGACCAATAAAATATTACTCATCAAAACCCTCCAGATATAAAAAAAGCGGTTAGACACTTAATGTCTAACCGCTTTTCCCCTTACGAGACAACTAATATAAGAATATTAGCCGATAAGTGTTGAAATAGTCTTGGTCAATTTTTCATCGATCGCCTCGGCAACCATCTCATCGGTAAGTCCGGGCACATCCTGGCGAAGATTCTTGGTAAGATTGCCGAAACCCATCCGTAATTTACGGTCGCTTACCATCTCAAGTGCCTTTTTAGCCCTTTCGGCTGCTTCCTCCGGACTGAGGTTTTCAATAGCCCCCAGAGGTCCCAGTTCCTTGACCGTCGCCGTATAATCGGTGATCAGCTTGACGAAACGCGGTGCTTCTGCGGCCGAGGCCCATTTGAGATTGAAACGGTCAGGATGAAGCCCGACTTCGGCCAGCACTTTCCTGATCAGACCACTTATGCTCATTGCATCATAATTACCAACCTGGTAATGACATTCGCCGAGTTGTCAGCCGCCTGTGAAAATGCCGGCCGCTCCTTCGACAAAACCTTTCATAACGAAAGCCGGGTCAAGACGTCCGGTGCACATTACCCTGATGGTTCTCAGGTTAGGTGGGTATTGATATCTGGAAACCCCTGCCGCATCAGCCGCTGCATAACAGCACCAGTTGCAGAGAAATCCAAGTATTTTGGGATTGAATTCTTCCTTGCTCATTGTTCTTACGCCTCCTCTATGTCCTTGCCAAAGGCCTCTATCTGGGAATTTATCTGTTCATTGGTGAAGCCACCCATGGAAATTGCAAAAGTGGGACAATGGGAGGCACAAATACCGCAGGCTTTACATGAAGCTACAATGGTCTGGGCCTTAGGCCGCTTGTCGACCTTGACCATTTCAATCGCCTTATAAGGACAGAGCGAAACACAAAGCCGACAGCCGATGCACTTATCCTTATCAACATGGGAGACGATCGGATCAACACTGACCTCCCCTTTGACCAGAGGCATGGCCGCTTTGGCCGCCGCCGCCTGGGCCTGGACAATTATCTCATCGAGCGGCTTCGGGGCATGGGCGAGACCGCAGAGAAAAACCCCGGAAACAGGCATCTCGACCGGCCGCAGTTTGACATGGGCCTCCAGGAAGAAATTGTCGGCATTAACCGGGATCTTCAGAAGTTTACTCAATTCTTCGGTATCTTCCGGGACAATGCCGACACTCAAAACAACCAGCTCGGGATTGATCGTCACATCATCCTGGAGGATCGGATCAAAAAAGGCCATCTCAACTTTGCTGCCTTTGGCGCTGAGCAGCGGCTTCTTGTCCATTGAGTAAGGGATAAAGATTACGCCTTTCTCCCGGGCCTCGCGATAGGCATCTTCTGCATATCCATAGGTCCGCATGTCACGGTACAGAACAATGATCTGCGACTCAGGAGAAAGGGCCTTGATCTTCAAGGCGTTCTTTACGGCCTGGGTACAGCAGGTCTTGCTGCAATAAGCAAGATCATCGCCGCGGGATCCGGCGCACTGGATCATCACCACCGACTTGGGTGCCTTACCCTTGCCGGCCAGGCTGATCTCAAGTTCCTTCTGGGTGATGATCTTGGCGGACTTGGGCAACTTCTTACCCAGAACCGTAGCCGGTTTATGTTCACGGCCACCGGTCGCGACCACAACCACCCCATGATCGATGGTCTGTTCCTTGGCTTTTTTGCCTTTGGCCGCCCTGGTCTTGACCACGGAAGAGAAATTGCCGACAAAGCCGCTGAGCTCAACCAGTTCACTGCTGGTCAGAACATCGACATTTTTGTTTTTGGCAACCTCGCCGACAACCTTCTTGAGATAGTCGGCCGTATTCTCCCCGGCCAGCGTGTAGCGCTGGTCCAGGAGATGACCACCTAATTTGTCGCTCTTTTCTATGATACTGGTGTGGAAACCCTGCTCGGCCATATTCAGAGCAGCAGTCATGCCGGCAATACCACCGCCAATAACGATCGCCTTGGGGTTTACCGGTACGGTCTGTTCGGCCAGGGGCTGGATGTGCCGGGCTTTGGCGATGCCCATTCGAACCAGGTCCATCGATTTCTTGGTGGCCTGCTCCGGTTCATTGGCATGGACCCAGGAGCAATGGTCGCGAATATTGACCATTTCAAACATGCTCCGGTTTAAGCCGGCATCCTTCAAGGTTTCCTGGAAAAGCGCCTCGTGGGTTCGAGGAGAGCAGGCAGCGATCACCACCCTGTTCAGGTCATGAAGCTGGATCATCTCCTTGATCACTTTCTGGGCGTCCTGCGAACAGCTATAGAGACTCTGGGCGTGAAAGACGACCCCGTCCATATCTTTCGTATAGTCATCAACCTTGGCAACATCGACTACCCCGGCAATGTTGATGCCGCAATGGCAGACGAAAACTCCGATCCGCGGCTCATCTTTTTCGCTGACCTTTTTCTCTTGGGGATATTTCTTTATAACTACCCCCTTACCTCTCTGGCTCTTGACCAGCCCGGCCGCAATACCGGCAGCAGCACTTGACTGAGTGACGCTCTCGGGAATGTCCTTGGGGCCTTGGAAGGCGCCAGCGACAAAGATCCCGTCCCGGCTGGTAGAAAGTGGTGAAAAGGTGCTGGTCTTGGAGAAATCGTATTGATTGAGCTCTATCTTGGCAGTGGCGGCCAGTTCTTTGGCGCCGGCCGGAGAATCCAGACCAACCGACAGAACTACCATATCATAGGCGTCAAAGTGATGAACCCCATCCAGGGTTGAATAGGTGAGCTTCAGGTTCTTCTTCCAGGGCATGACATCAGCGACTTTGGCCCGGACAAATTTGATCCCGTATTGCTCTTCCGCCCTGACCCGGGCAGCATCAAAATCCTTACCCTGGGTCCGGATGTCCATATAATAGATGGTTATCTCACACTCGGGATCGTGCTCCTTGGCAACCATCGCTTCTTTAATGGCATACATGCAACATACGGATGAACAATAACCGTTATCACAACCGAGATCGCGGGAACCCACACATTGAATAAAGGCGATCTTCTTCGGGTGGCGTTTATCAGAAAGGCAACGAACCTCACCCTCAAAAGGTCCGGAGGGATTAAGCAATCGCTCAAACTCCATGCTGGTAACGATATCCGGATGCTGGCCGTAACTGTACTGCTCAAGCGCTTCATCCGGTACCCGACCGAAGCCCGGAGACATGATCACCGCCCCCACATCAAGGGTTATCTCCTTGGCTTTCTGGCTGAAGTCGATCGCTCCACTGCGGCAGGTCGGCACACAGATCTTACAGGTGTCATGCTTCAGATGCAGACAGGCCTCGGGATCAATATAGTAGGTCGCCGGTACAGCCTGGGGGTAATCGATATGGATCGGTCTGGTTATATCCAGCCCTTCATTATAAGAATCGACCAGATGCCTGGGGCAATAGGTCGTGCAAAGACCACAGGCGGTACATTTGTCCGCGTCGATATAACGGGGCCTGATCCGCAGTTTAGCTTTAAAACTACCCGGTTTACCATCCAGTGACAGTAGATCGGCGTTGCTCAGAATCTCGATATTTGGAGACCGACCGGCCTCAACCAATTTGGGTGCGAGTATTCAGAGCGAACAGTCGTTGGTCGGGAAAGTCTTGTCCAGCTGGGCCATCGCCCCACCGACCGCCGCCGTTTTCTCGACCAGGTAGACATAGTAGCCCAGGTCTGTCAGGTCAAGGGCGGCCTGGACCCCGGCAACGCCACCGCCGACGACCATCATGGTCCCGGTCTTGGCTGCTGGTGCCGAGCCTTTCCTGGCCTTGGCTTTTGTCCCGGCCTTACTGCCGGTCTTTGTCGCTTTTGTTTTTGCCATAGTGCTTCACTCCAAAAGAGAGTTGTAAAACTTATATATTAAATAGTTAAGATCAATTTTCCGTCAGAACTTCCACTCTTATCGCACAGAGCTTATACTCAGGGGTTCTGGAAAGCCGGTCGAGGGCATCCAGGGTAAGCAGGTTCACCAGAGTTGCCAGATGGTTGTAAGTACAGAAGATCGTGCCCTGCTGTGAACGATCGGTAATTGTCGCTCGCATCTCGACAGAACCGCGTCGGGAGGTCAGACGGACCCGGCTTTTTTCCTTTATACCCATCTGTTCTGCATCAACAGGATTGACTTCGGCGAAACACTCCGGGCTGATAACATCGATTTCCGGGGTCTTGCCGGTCATGCTGCTGAAGTTGTAGCGGGCCAGGTCCCGTCCGGTCGTAAAAGCCATCGGATATTCTTCATCAGGCAGTTCGACCGGGGGAATATATTCCTCCGGAATAAAGAGGCCTTTGCCCCGGGTGAAAGACTCGGTATGGAGTACGGTCGTGCCGGGATGGTCCTTGGTAGGAACCGGCCACTGCAACCCTTCTTTCTCAATACGCTCATAGGTAATGCCGGCATATTGCGGTAAGAGAGAGCAGATCTCTTCGAAGACATCCTCCGCAGAATTATAATCCATCTCGTAGCCCATCTTCCTGGAGAGATCGCGGAAGATCTGCCAGTCCGGCCGAGCTTCACCGGGAGGCTCAACCGCTTTACGAATTCGCTGGACCCGCCTTTCGGTTGAAGAAAAGGTGCCATCTTTCTCAGCAAAGCAGGCCGCTGGTAGAACAACATCGGCCATCTTGGCGGTATCGGTCAGGAATATATCCTGGACCAGGAGGAAATCTACCTTTTCAAGGGCCTTCTGGACATGGGAGATATTGGCATCGGCTACGACGGGATCTTCACCGAAGACATAAAGGCCCCGGATATCGCCGGACATAACATTGTCCCAAACCTCGGTGGCTGGCTTACCGGGGCGCCGAGGCAACGTCACCTTCCAGGCCTTTTCATATCGTTCAATGGACTCAATGTCATCAAGGCTGCCGTAGCCGGGCAAGGTATTAAAAAGAGCCCCCATATCACAGGCACCCTGGACGTTGTTCTGACCGCGCAGCGGGTTACAGCCACCGCCCGCAACCCCGACCTTGCCACAAAGCATCGACAGGTTGGCGATACTCTTAACCCGATCGGTACCGGTTACATAATGGGTGATCCCCATGCCATGATAGATAGCGTGCCGACCCTCGGCAGCGAACATCCTGGCGGCCTGCCGGAGCTGCTCTTCGTTGATGCCGGTGATCTCCTCGACAATGTCCGGGGTGTATTTCTTGACAACATTGACCAGATAGTCAAAATCTTCGGTACGCTCTTCGACGAATTTTTTATTAAGAAGATCTTCCTCAAGAATAACGCACATCATGCCATTAAGAAAAGCGACATCGGTGCCGGGTTTGATCCGCAACCAGAGATCGGCCCGCTCGGCCAGCTTGGTCTTGCGCGGATCGACAACGATGAGTTTTGCACCCCGGTCGACGGCCTGATGAACCCGCAGGCCGATAGTAGGATGACCGGTATCCGGATTACTGCCGATCATCAGAAAGAGATCGGTATTCTTCATATCCGAAATGGAGTTGGTCATTGCGCCGCTGCCGAAGGTGAGGGCCAAACTGGCCACCGTGGGAGCGTGTCAGAGTCGGGCACAG
Organism: uncultured Desulfobacterales bacterium; assembly: GCA_965372675.1. Classification (GTDB taxonomy): domain Bacteria; phylum Desulfobacterota; class Desulfobulbia; order Desulfobulbales; family JAGXFP01; genus JAGXFP01. The sequence goes on along the minus strand of CBDVDF010000062.1, from coordinate 2,151 downwards.
TGATCGATATTGTTGGTTCCGATCGCTGTCCGCATGAATTTCTGCATCAGGAAGTTCTCTTCGTTCGAGGCCCTGGCACAGCTGAAACCGGCGATCGAGTCGGGACCATACATGGCTTTCAGGTCAAACAACCGTTTTGCGATTTCGTTAAGGGCATCGTCCCAGGTCGTCTCGACCAGCTGACCGCCACGCCTGATCAGCGGTTTGGTCAAACGATCACGATGCTGGACGAACTTTAGACCGAAACGCCCTTTAACACATAAAGCGCCGTAGTTAGGGGCCTGATCTGGATCAGCGGTTACTTCCATCAAGGTATCACCCTTGACCTTCAGGATGATCTGGCAACCGGCCCCACAGTATGGACAGGTAGACCTGACCTCGCGGACCTCTTCAGAGGTTATCGGCACCAGCCGGTCTCTTTTGTTCAGAGCACCGGTCGAACAGTTATCGACACACTGACCGCAGTTGACACACTTCTCGTTAAATTTAAGGCTGATATTGATCGGCCTGCCCTTCTCGTCAAATGCCTCGGCGGAAAGATCAAGGGCGTCATACTCACAGCTGTTCATACAGCGCTGGCAGTAAATGCATTTATTGAGATCTACCAGAATAACCGGATGGGAGTGATCTTTAGGATATATCGGTTTGGTGCCCATACCGGTCTTATTAGGATCGACACCATTATCAAGCGACAGGCTCTTCAGGTCACAACGCTCGAAAGCCGTACAGCCGCAGGAGAGGCAACGATTGGCCTCACGGATCGCCATTTTCTCAGTAAAACCAAGTTTTACTTCATCGAAATCCTGGGTACAGATCTCCGGCGGTCTCTCCGGCATCTTCTCACGGAGCTTGATATTGATCCCTTCAAAGTTACGCAGGTCAACATCATCGAAGGTCCGGCCGCGGTGGAAATTAAAACGACTGTCAGCCGGCTCTTTCGGCTGACCGGTTATCTGGGCATGAATATTAATGGCTGCCCGGCGGGCCGCAACTACCGCCTGGATAACAGAACGCGGACCATTGGCAGCATCTCCAGCCGCATAGACACCCTCGACGTTGGTAAGAAAATCACGGGGACTGGCTTTTATGTTGTTGGCAGGAGTGAGGACCAGACTTTCCTCAAGCGAGCCGCCGGTGAATTTTTCACCATCGCAGGCCATCTGGCCAAGCGATGAGATCACCGTATCAACCTGGATTATATTTGAAGAACCGGGGATCGCTTCAGGATGCCTGATCCCACGGGCATCAGGTTCCCCGAGTTTCATCCTGGTCAATTCCACATCAAGACCGTTATCAGCCGGAGTGATCTGCACCGGTGAAGCCATCAGAAGAAACTGGATACCTTCTTTTTCTGTTTCCTTGATATTACGCTGATTGGCAGTCATTTCGGTCTTGGCGCGAGGATGGACAACCGTAACTTCCTCAACCCCGGTCCGGACCAGAGCACGGGCAACTTCCATCGCCGCGTTATTGCCACCGATAACCGCCGCCCGGCGACCATAACCATCAACTTTGCCGTTATTGATATCTCTGAGGAATTTGATCGCCGGTAAAACTTTGGGCAAGGTAGCGCCAGGAATAGTCAACGGAGCATCCACCGGTGCACCGATGGTGATCAGGATCGCCTCATAACCCTGGTCTTTAAGATCCTGCAGAGAGAAATCCTTGCCCCAGAACTGGTTGAGCTTCACGGAAACACCGGTACGAAGAATAGTAGCTATCTCGTAATCAAGGACATCTTTGGGGATCTTGTATTCCGGGAAACCGTAGCGCAACATGCCGCCAAGTTTCGGAGCTGCCTCAAAAACCGTTACATCGTGGCCATTTTTAGCGAGATAGAAGGCTGAAGTTAGACCTGAAGGGCCACCGCCGATGATCGCCACCCTCTTGCCGGTCGGTTTTTCACGGGGGATCTTCAGGTCGACCTTATTGGTCATGCACCAGTCGGCGACAAACCTCTTAAGATGATTGATCGAGACCGGGTCATCAACCAGAATCCTCCGACACCGGGTCTCACAGAACCGAGGGCAAACCCGCCCGACCGAGAAGGGGAAAGGGTTTCTTTCCATAACCAGCCGGACCGACTCCTCGTATTCACCTTTGGCGACATGGGCAATATAGCCCTGGACATTGATCTGGCCCGGGCAGGTA
>CBDVDF010000061.1:0-7805 GCA_965372675.1 uncultured Desulfobacterales bacterium | reverse complement strand
ATATCACCGATCGGGTTCTGGTTTACCTCCAGGATAATCTCGCCGCGGCTGTTTCCGGCCGTTGCAGCCGGAGAACCGGCTTCGACATCGGAGATTATCAGGCCCTTCTGTTCTTCAATACCCAGGGTCTGGGCAAGTTCCGGGGTTATTTCCTGAACGGTCAGACCGAGCTTGCGGCTGACGCTTTCACCATTTAGCGAGCCGCCGCCGATCTGTTCTTCATCCAGTTTGCCGAGCTTGACGGTTATTTTCTTCTTTTTACCGTTACGGATCACCAGCAGCTCAGCCTTGGTGCCGACCGGCGTCTGGGCGACCAGCGACGGCAGGGTGCGCCTGCTGGATCTTTCTGTGCCCCTCCCTTGGATGATCACATCACCCTGCTTGATGCCGGCCTTGGCCGCCGGGCTGTCTTTCATGACCTCACCGACCAGGGCGCCGATCGGCCGGTCAAGGCCGAATTTATCGGCCAGTTCAGCGGTGACGTGCTGGATCATTACTCCGAGCCAACCCCGGGTGACGATGCCGTGATCTTTGAGCTGATCGACGACGTTCTTAACCATATTGGCCGGGATCGCGAACCCCAGACCGATGTTGCCGCCGGTGCGGCTGAAGATGGCGGAGTTTATGCCGACCAGGTCACCGTTCAGGGCGAATAGCGGGCCACCGGAGTTGCCCATGTTGATCGAGGCGTCAGTCTGGATGAAATTTTCGTACGGGCCGCCACCGATCGTGCGGCCTTTGCCGCTGACGATACCGGCGGTGACCGTGTTCTCGAAACCGAAGGGGTTGCCGATCGCTACGACCCATTCGCCGACCCGTAACTTGTCGGAATCTCCAAAGTGGATGAAGGTAAGGCCGTTGCGCGGTTCTATCTTGATCAGGGCGACATCTGTCTTTGGGTCACGACCGATGACTTTGGCGTCGTATTCTTCATGGTTGGTGCAGCGCACTTTGATCTCTTCGGCATCTTCAATCACATGGTTATTGGTGACGATATAACCGTCGGCGGAAATTATTACCCCGGATCCGAGACTCTGCGACTTTTGCTGCCGCTGCGGCCTTTCCTGTTGCTCGGGTAAGTCGAAGAACTTTTTGAACAGCTCGGGGATCTGCTGGTCATTATGGAAGGGGAAAAGCCCCTGGCCCTGTTTGCTCTTTACCATTTTAGTCGAATATATATTAACCACCGCCGGTCCCATCTTGTCGACCAGGTCGGCGATATTGTCGGGTAGGGAGCCTGCTACAGCCAAGTTGGGGATGGTCAGCAGAACAATTATGGCAAGGATGGATTTTTTAACAGAAATGATAGTGACGCTCTTCATTATGTTGACTCTCCTGCAGTTAAAATGCTTTATCTATCAATCCAAGGTAATATGATTCTAATCATTGCCGGGCCAATTTGCAAAGTCAGATACGTTAAGAAGTGTAAAGTCTAATGCCGATCAGCTGTTCGTAAAAACAGCTGTGACATACCAGAGGTAAATATGGAAAAGCTTGTTGAGGAACTGCGGAAGATGGTCGGCTTCAAGGAGACCACCGGACCAGGTGATATTGTTCTGGTTGCCATCGATACCCCCAGGTCCCTGGTCTATGCCAGGGTCAGGGATATAAGTCGGGATACCAGCCGCCGGGATGAATGGTGGTTTCTTGCCCTGCAGTTGCTGACCGTGCCGCCCCAGGAGGTGGTCTGGACCCTGCGTACTGAGCAGTTCACCGGCCAGGAGATCTTTTCCATGGGTGGCGATAAAAGGTTTATCCAGGCGGTCGACCTTGATAGTGCTCCGATTGATCCACCCGCGGATAATGATGCTAGCGGTCAACGGCAAAGAAAGGGCCGTCCCCGGCTGCAGGTGGTTAAATAGGCGGAATAAAATGGTCCAGTCTGAAAAAGCGGTCATCGCGATGATCAGGGAGATGAGTGGCGCTGGTTCCGAACAGGTGTTGACCGGTATCGGTGATGACTGTGCGGTCATCGGCCGGGACGGTGGCGTGGTTGAATTGATTACCACCGATACCCTGGTCGAGAATGTCCATTTCGATCTGTCCTGGCATGGCCCGGCCCTGCTGGGCCGCAAGGCGGCGGCGGTAAATATCAGTGATGTGGCGGCGATGGGCGGCAAACCCCTGTACTGCCTGCTTTCTCTGGCGTTGCCCGTTGGTCTTGCCGATTCATGGGCCGAACAGTTCATCGGCGGTTTTCTGGCCAGACTGAATGAACACGGTGGTTGCCTGATCGGCGGCGATACGGTGAAGAGTGAAAAGGGTGTGGTCATTTCGGTGACCGTCATCGGTGAGGCAGCGGCAAGCGAGGTCCTGCTCCGCTCAACGGCCCGGGCCGGTGACCTGGTGGTGGTCAGCGGCTCTCTGGGTGAGGCGGCAGCAGGGCTTGAACTCTGCCGCCGGGGCGAGCAAGAAATGGACGGCAGTTGGCAGCAACTGCTGATGGCCCATCTTGATCCGTCTCCGGAAACGGAACTCGCCAGGGTGCTGGCCGCCAGCGGTCTGGTCAGTGCGATGATGGATATCTCCGACGGTCTGGCCACCGACCTCGCCCATCTCTGTGCTGAGAGTGGTTTGGCAGCCGAGGTGGAAGGGGACGCAGTGCCGGTTTCAGCAATGTTGCTGGAGGCGGCTGCCAGCCTGTCGGTTGAGCCGTTGACCTGGGCGCTCAGTGGTGGTGAGGACTACCGACTGTTGCTGACGGTCGCCGCGGCCGATGCGGCAGAACTCCAGAGGCTGGTACAGAAGCAGACCGGCAGGGAATTATTCCAGGTTGGTCGGCTTCAGGAAGGCAACGGGGTGGTTCTGATCGATGGCGACGGGCAGCGTGATATTACCTATCAGGGCTATGACCATTTTTCATGCCCATGAAAGCTAAAAGTTATAAGTTAAAAGTGTAAAGTTAAAAGTTGTGGATGTTACTTTTTTTCAAAGGTTCAATGTTTAAAGGTTCAGGGGCTGAAAGTTAAAAGTTGAGACGAGATTCTATAATTCGGGATGTTTAAACTAGTCAGTCCATTCAGCCCGGCCGGTGACCAGCCGGCGGCTATTGAGGCCCTTTGCCGGGGGATCAGGGCGGGGGCCCGGGAGCAGGTCCTGGTCGGGGTTACCGGTTCCGGCAAAACCTTTACGATGGCCGAGGTGATCGCCGCCGTGGACCGGCCGGCCCTGGTGCTTGCCCCCAACAAGACCCTGGCCGCCCAGCTCTTTTCCGAGTTCAAAGCGCTTTTTCCGGATAACGCGGTGGAGTATTTCGTCAGCTATTACGATTATTACCAGCCGGAAGCCTATATCCCCCAGTCCGACACCTATATCGAAAAAGATTCAGCGATCAACGATACGATCGACAAGATGCGTCATTCCGCCACCCGCTCGTTACTGACCAGACGCGATGTGCTGATCGTCGCTTCCGTTTCCTGTATTTATGGTCTTGGTTCCCCGGAGGAATACAAGAACATGCACCTCTTCCTGCGGGTCGGAGAGGAGAAGCCCCTGGAGGAGATCAAGCGGCAGCTGGTCTACATGCTTTACGAACGTAACGACCTCTCTTTTCATCGCGGCACTTTCCGGGTCAGGGGGGATGTCTTGGAGATCTTCCCCGCCTATGAAGAGGCGCGGGCCCTGCGCCTGGAACTGTTCGGCGACACCCTTGAGGCGATTCGGGTGATCGATCCCCTGCGGGGCAAGGTTCTTGAAGACCTTGACGAGGTCACGGTCTTCGCCTCCAGTCACTTTGTTACCTCAAAGGAGCGGCTGTTGATTGCCAGCCGGACGATCCGCGAAGAGTTGCGGGAGAGGCTGGCTGTTTTAGAGTCGGAACGACGGCTGGTTGAAGCCCAGCGTCTGAACCAGCGGACCGAGTTCGACCTGGAGATGATCAGTGAGCTCGGTTATTGCAATGGGATCGAGAATTACAGTCGCCACTTGACCGGCCGCCTGCCCGGTGAGCCGCCGCCGACCCTGCTCGATTATTTCCCTCCCGACTTCCTGATGTTCATTGATGAGAGCCATATTGCCGTGCCCCAGGTCAGAGGGATGTACCGTGGTGACCGCTCCCGCAAGAAGACCCTGGTCGAGTTCGGGTTCCGGTTGCCTTCAGCCCTGGATAACCGGCCCCTGCGCTTCGAGGAGTTCGACCAGAGAGTCAAACAGGTCATCTATGTCTCGGCAACTCCGGGCGATCACGAGTTCGAAAGATCAGAGGGCCGGATCATCGAACAGATCATCCGGCCGACCGGGCTACTGGATCCTGAGATCGAGGTGCGACCCGCCACTAACCAGGTAGATGACTTGTTGGAGGAGATCCGCCAGCGCAGCGAGCGGCATGAGGCGGTGCTGGTCACCACCCTTACCAAGCGGATGGCCGAGGATCTCACTACTTATTATGAGGATCTGGGGGTTAAGGTCAAGTATATGCATTCGGATATCAAGACCCTGGAGCGGATGGACCTGATCCGGGACCTGCGCCGGCTTGAATATAACGTCCTGGTAGGCATCAACCTGCTTCGCGAAGGGCTGGATATTCCGGAGGTGTCGCTGGTGGCGATCCTTGACGCCGACAAAGAGGGCTTTTTGCGCAGTGAGCGGTCGTTGATCCAGACCTGCGGCCGGGCGGCCCGTAATGTCGACGGCAGAGTGATCATGTATGCCGACAAGATGACCGGTTCGATCATCCGGACCATTGAGGAGACCAATCGGCGCCGTGCTCTGCAGCAGGCCTACAACCTGGAGCATTCTATCACCCCGCAGACGATCAAGTCCTCGATCAAGGATATTATGGAAACAGTCTACGAAAAGGATTATGTTGAACAACCCCTGATCGCCGCTGAGCCTGAGGTGGAATTTGCTACGCTTGAAGAACTGCATCGCCGGATCAGCTCCCTTGAAAAGGAGATGTATCAGGCCGCGGAAGAACTGGATTTCGAGGAGGCGGCTCGTCTCCGGGATCTGCTCCGCCTCCTCAAGGAAAAGGAACTGCAATGTCTGTAAAGAAGAAACTTATTGATCGGATCGGTCTGGCTGTGGCGCCTTTGCTGGTCAAAACCGTCCTGGGTACTATCTTTCGGACCAGTCGGATAAAGGTTGTTGGTGAGGAGCACCTGGAAGAATTGGACCGCCAGGGCCAGCCCTTTATCGTCGCTCAATGGCATTACGGGATCCTTTACACCATGTATCTGAGTCGGGGCGGCCGGAAATGGGCTGCGATGATCAGCGCCAGCAAAGATGGAGACTACAGCAATCGGATCCTTGGTAGTGTTGGGATCAAAGGGATCCGCGGTTCAAAAACGACCGGTAGTATCTCGGCCCTGAAGGGTCTGATCAAAGCGGTGAAAAAAGAAGGGTACAATCTCTGTTTAACCGCTGATGGATCACAGGGACCGCCCAGAAAGGCCCAGGCCGGAGCCATTCTGCTGGCCAGCAGGACCGGGGCTCCGATCGTGCCGCTGACCTGCGGGGCCGACCGCTATATAAAGTTCAAGAGCTGGGACCGGACCATCCTGCCCAAGCCTTTCGCCAGGCTGGTGATCAAGTGGGGAGAACCGCTGGTTGTCCCGGCCAAGGTCAAGTCGGAGGCGATGGAGGAATATCGACTGGAGCTGGAAAAGCGGCTCAGTGATGATTATGCTGAAGTCTGGGGCGACTTCGATCGGGAAGGGCACTGATTGTTGTCACATTCGGGAGGGGAACTCTCCCCTCTTCATTTGGTTACAGTGAAGCGGTTCTGTTGAGTGTTTTGGTTGTTGAATATCGAATATCCAACAGGGAATTTTGAACCGCAGAAGTTAATGGTATTCGTTCTTTTAGGATAGGGGATCAACACCTAAACAAGGTCCAAATAAAAACTCAAGGTTGCCCCCACTTGCTGTTCTACTTCGAAATTGGACATTCCTTGTTCGATATTCTGCGGTTCTAAGATCTATTTGATGATGTCACCAGAATTACTCATTACCGGCTTTTACTCTTTCTCTTCTCCGCCAACTCCTTCTCAAGCTCGGCGATAAGCCTTTCGGTCTCTTCACTCATGGCGACTCTCCCTTCCAGAACACAGCCCTTTCGGCCCATGATACACCGTGATTTGAGCCTTCGGCAGATGTCGGTGTCAAAGTCATGGTGTTTGCACGAAAAGGTCATTGTTGTTCTCCTGTTTTGCTGTCGTTGACCACCAACAGAAAAGCCCGGGCATAACCCGGGCTTTTCTATTGCTACGGTCGGGAAAGAACGGCTTAGGCCAGTTCTTTCATGATCGCATCGCTGACTTCATCGATCGATGGTCCGCCGTCAACCGAAATAACCTTGGTTGAGCCGCCCAGTCCTTTGAAAAAGTTGACTGCCGCCATGGTGCCGGTAGCTTCATCGTAGTAGATGTCATGGCGCTTGTCGACCGCTGCCTCATCCTGATCATCCGGACGGGTCTTCAGCTCGCCGCCACAGACCCGGCAGACCATCTTGCCGTCTTTCTCAACCGGTTTAATGGCATCAAAGGCGATGTGGTTCGGGTGGTTGTTGTCGTTGACGCAGAGACGGCGGCCGGTGATCCTCAGCTTGGCAACATCACGGTCGAGAACGATCTCGATCACGTAATCAAGATTCATACCCTCGTCTTTCAGGGCCTTGGCCAGGGTCTCACCCTGGACCTTGTTGCGGGGGAAACCGTCGAGGATCCAGCCATCCTTGCAGTCGTCTTCCTTGAGGCGGTCGAGGATCATCGGGATGGTGATGTCATCGGGGACTAGGTCGCCGCGATCAATGTATTCCTTGGCCTGTTTGCCAAGCTCGGTGCCGCCGCCGATATTCTTGCGGAAGATGGCGCCTGACTCGATGTGCGAGAAGTTGTACTTCTTCTGGATGATCGCTCCCTGGGTGCCTTTGCCGCTGCCGTTGGGTCCAAAAACCAAGATATTCATTGCTGCTCCTTGTAGATTTGAGATTGATAAAAAGGATATAACTTTCCCTGCCGATTAAAGAGAGCAGGGGTAATTAATGTGATTCAGCAGGATACGAAGAACCGAATATATAACAAATCTCAGGTCGTGCCAATAATTAAGTTCAGACATGAATGGATAGCTGGCGACCTGAAAATATTATCTGGAATGATCTGGAATGTTGTTTTTATCTAAGGATTTATGCTATTTATAGGTATTCGTTGTTAATCATCGGCTGCATTTACTTGGGCTGAGGATGGAGTGGCTTATTCATAAACAACAGACGGTAATAATCGGCAGATGTTTAGATCAAGACAGGAGAAAGCAGTAACGGATGAATTGCTCAGGCAGGTTGCCACGAGCACCGGCCTGCTGGTGATAATTCTGCTTTTCGGTACGATTGGCTTTATGAGCATTGAAGGCAGCAACGCTCTAGACAGTCTGTTCATGACGGTTATTACCATTACCACGGTCGGTTATGATCAGGTAATGCCGCTACACCCCATGGGCAAGATCTTTGCCATTATCCTGATCTTTATGGGGGTAGGGTTCGTGCTGCATATTTTTACCGTGATCACCGAGGCGGTGGTCGAAGGCGGTCTGGAAGAGACCATCAGGAGGATGAAAATGAAAAAGAGGATCGCCAAGCTGCGGGGCCATTACATCGTCTGTGGTTATGGACGGATCGGCAAGGTAATCTGCAAGATTCTTGAGGAGAATAAGCGCTCATTTGTGGTTATCGAAAAAAACCCTCTTAAAATCCAGAAAATAATCGACCACGGGTATCTGGTCCTGGAAGGAGAGGCAGCCGATGATGAAACCCTGCAAGATGCCGGCATTATGCAGGCCCAAGGCCTGATCGCCGTGGTTTCCTCTGATGCC
>CBDVDF010000060.1:0-7863 GCA_965372675.1 uncultured Desulfobacterales bacterium | reverse complement strand
AGAGAGAGGATATCACCCCTGACTTTTTCCTGTTCACTGATTATATGAAGCCGCAGGGCGTTGCGGTCGGCTTTGCTGAGCATTGAAAATTAGTCCCGGGAGTCCCTGTCGCGCTTGTTGCGCCGCCCCTGCTCTTCATCCTGCTCATCTTCTTGTCCTTCTTCCTCCTCTTCACTGCTACGACGTTTCTTGTCTTTTCGGTCGTCTTTCTTTTTGCGCCGTGACTTCTCCGTCTTCTGACGAGTTTTCTGTTGGCGGTCTTTTTTCTCTTCCCTGGTCTCTTTTCGCTGTTTTTTGACGTCTCTCCGTAGGTCTCTGGTATCTTTGCGCCTTTCTTCAACCTGTTTTTTGGCGTCTCTACGGGAGTCCTTGGCTTCTTTCCGCCTTTCCTTTTCCCTTTCTCTTTGGTCAAGTCGGCGGTCTTTGGCCTTTTCGTTTTGATCCTCTCGGCGCTCTAGTTTCTTTTCTCTGCGATCTAACTCTCTGTCCTTCTTTTCCAGCCGGCCCTGCTGGCGCTCTTTTTTATCTTCCCATCGTTCCCTTTCCTTTTCACGTTTGTCCCGGATCTTTTGTCGCTGCTTTTGGTTTTTCTTTTTCCTCAGGCCGGGAGGATATCTCTTTTTCGTCTTGGCGTGATGGATGTACGGCTTGGGACCTTCAATCTCCATGGTAAAGAAATTGTTGATATCGATATGGATGTGGCTTGGTAGAACAGGTGCCGACAGCCAGACCCTGTTGCTGAAGTAGAAATAAAGATTACGGCTTGAGTCATAATAGACCTCGGCGCTCGGGAAATAACGATAGCGGTGCATGACCACCCAGGGTGGCGCGGCATCATAATGGCTGACCCGCGGCACAAAAATGGGCGGGGCCAGTGGCATCGGGGGGGGGATCCGACAACCGGAGGTTGTGGCAACAAGGGCTAATAAAGCAACCAGTAAACATGTTTTTATTCAGAGGTAGCGCATAATTTATTCCTTGAACCCTTTTTTAGGCGGGGAAGTTGCTTTTCATTCTGGAGATGACCTGCCGGTAGTCAGGCTGGCCGAATATTGCCGAGCCGGCCACAAAAATATTGGCCCCTGCTTCGACGGCGGCGCCGATATTGTCCGGGCCAATACCACCATCCATTTCGATGCCGACCTGCAGGCCGCGGCTGTCGATCATTTCTTTCAGACGGCGGACTTTGTCCAAAGAGGAAGAAATGAAGGACTGCCCGCCGAAACCGGGGTTGACGCTCATCAACATTACCAAGTCAAGATCATCAAGGACCCATTCCAGTGAGTCAAGGGGGGTGGCCGGATTGAGAACGACCCCGGCTTTCATTCCCAGGGTCTTGATCTGGCCGATAGTGCGATGCAGGTGGTAGCCGGTCTCCGGATGGACGGTGATCCAGTCCGCCCCCGCCTCGGCGAAGGCCTCCAGGTAGTGATCGGCGTTTTCGATCATCAGGTGAACGTCCAGGGGAGCATCGGTAATACGGCGGACAGCTTTGACCACCAGGGGACCGATGGTGATATTGGGTACGAAGTGACCGTCCATGACATCAATATGGACCACATCGGCGCCGGCCTCAAGGACCGCGGTTATTTCTTCACCGAGACGGGCAAAATCGGCAGACAGTATTGACGGGGCGATCATGAAATTCTGCATTTATTCTTTCTCCGGCGGGATATCTTCGCCTGCATTGTTATTGACTTCCGGGTCAGTTATTTCGACTGGCTCACTGTCCGGTTCTGTATTCCTTTCTTCCTGGACTACCCCTGTATCTTTATTGTCTTCGGCAGAGACAGGCACTGGTTCCACTTGCCCGGCTTCTTCTCCGGCCGGTTTGGCGGCCGATTTTGCGGCAGGCTCTTTTTTGTCCGTTTCCGGCGATGGTTCGGCGCCGACCGTTACCATTATGTAATGATCAGGCAGAATATATTTTCTGGCCACATCAAGCACCTGCTGAGAGGTGACTTCCTCAATGGCCTTTATGTATTTGTTGCCGTAATCCTGACCCAGGCCGTAAGTCTCGTTGAGGGCCATTTCCATGGCCTGGGCACTGTGGGTCTGCAGGCTCATTTCGTAATGGCCGATCAGCAGGTTTCTGGCCTTGGCCATTTCCGCTTCGCTGATCAGTTCCTGACGGGTCTTGAAAAGCTCTTTCCAGACTGCCTGGATGGCCTGGTCTTTTTTATCGGGGCTGGTGCCGACGTAGATCCCGAATGCGCCGGTATCGAGCCCGAACAGTGAAAAGGAGGAAAGGCTGTAGGCCAGACTCTGCTTGTCGCGCAGGCTGACGAACAGCCGGCCACTCTGGCCGCTGAGGACCGTGTCCAGGATCTCAAGAGCATAGTGGTCAGGATCGGTCTAGGTGGTGCCAAGGAAGCCGATAAGGAGATGGAGCTGTTCCCGTTCTTTGACGATCTTGACAAAATCGGGCCGGGCCGGCCGGTCGGGAGGCAGGATCGATTCTTCCTCGAAGCCGAGGTCCCTGGTAGGTTCGCTTTCAACTTGCCAGTCGCCGAAGATCTTTTCGACCATTTCCCGGACCTCTTCGGCCTTGACCGCCCCGGCGACGGCGATGACCATCTTCTCCGGTCTGGCGTGGCTGTTATAGAGATCACGGAGCTGATCAACGGTGAGTGAGCGAAGTGACTCTTCCTGGCCGGCGGTATTGAGTCCGTAAGGATGACTCTGGAAAAGGGCCTTGTTGAAATTCAGGAAGGTCACGGTCGGCAGGGAGTCTTCCTGATGCATCAACTGGGCAAGAAGCTCGGGCCTGATCTTTTCCGCCTCCTTCCGGTCAAAGGCCGGTTTTCTGATCACGTCATGGACCAGCTGCAGACCGGGTTCAAAGAAGCGGGCCAGAAAATCGGCTTTCAGCCCGAAGGTGTTTTTACCATTAAAGCCGGAAATACTGCCGGCCATATCGGCGATCTTGATCGCCAATTGACGAGAGGTCAGGTCCGTGGTGCCTTTAGGCAACAATTCGCTGATAAAGGCAAAGGCACCGTTGGTGGCATCGGTCTCACTGCGCAGGCCACCGGGGAATACTGCCCGGATAGCGATGGTCTCGACCCGCGGATCTTCCCTGACCACCAGCCGCAGACCATTCTGGAGCTTGTAATGATAGACATTGCTCAGGTAGGCATTGCTGACCAGGGCGCTGGGGACCCCGTGTCTGGCAAGACTGTCGGCCCGCTCGGCGATCTTCTCCACCTCTTTCAGGTTCAGGTCTGTCGGGCTATTTTCGGGAGAAATGATCCCGATGGTCATTTTTTTCGGGTCAAAGTAGCTGGAAGCTACCCGGATGATGTCCTCCCTCGTGACGGAACGGATCCGGGAAAGGTATTCATCTTCACGGGGATCGCCAGCCTGGAGCTCGAAAGAACCGATGATCCTGGCCTGGCCCTCCACCGTTTCCATCCCGAAAACAAAATCGCTTTCCAGACTTCTTTTGATCCTGGCCAGTTCGGCTTCTTCGACCTGAACATGTTTAAGTTTGAAGGTCTCCGCCAGGGTTGCCTCCAGAACCTGCTTCGCTTTGCTGTTGTCCAGAGTGGCAAAGATCTCGAACAGCCCGGCGTCCCTCGGGGTGAAGGCCCCGGCGCTGATCTGGTAGACCAATCCCTCTTCATTTCTAAGACGGTTGTAGAGCCGTGAAGTTTCTCCCTGGCCAAGCAGGCCGGCGATCACGTCAAGGACCGGAGAATCAGGATGGTCGAAAGGGGTGATCGGAAAAGCCAAAGCCAGATGGGTCTGCTGAATATCACCTGAGAGGCTGAAGAAATCAGGTTTTTCCCGGGCCGGCTCCTGGGGGAGCTTGGGTGGCGGGATCATTTCCCTGGGAACATTGCCCAGCAACTCTTTGACCCGTTCCTCGACATCCCTGAACCTGACGTCGCCGGCTATAACCACGGTGAGGTTTTCCGGGTGATAATGTTTTTGCACATAAGTGATTATATCCTCCCGGCTGAAAGAGGAGACGCTTTCCCTGGTACCGATCACTGGTAGCCGGTAGGGATGGACCTGATATGATCTGGTCATCAATTCCTGGAATAGCCGGGTCTGGGGCCGATCCTCCCGCATGGCGATCTCCTCCAGCTATTTCTCTCGCTCGAGCTCATCGGAATCGAAGGTGGAATTGAGGACTGCATCGGCAATAACCTCCAGGGCCAATTCCCAGTTCCGGGCAGAAAGAGTGGCATGGTAGACCGTGTATTCAAAAGAGGTATAAGCGTTTATGCTGCCACCGGCCTCTTCGATGGCACCCGCCACTTCCCCGGCTTTACGGGAAGGTGTTCCTTTAAAGATCATATGTTCGATCAGGTGGGTGATCCCGCCTTCGTCCGGCTCTTCATAAACACTACCGGCCTTGATCCAGATCTGTACGGTTGCCACCCTGGTCGCAGGGGACTCCCTGACCAGAAGCGTCAAGCCGTTATCAAGGGTGGTTTTGTAAAGATGCGGGGCCAGTTCGACGGCAGAAGCTTTATTCATAGTAGGCATCAAGAAGATAGAGGTTATTATAAAAAGCAACAGACTTACTCGACAGAAACATAGCTGCCGTAACCGGTGGCCGATCGGCGCCGGCGGCATGTGCGAAACATGGTCCGGGTCTTTCTGGCTGGTCGCGGATGGTTTGGTGATCATGTTTGGACTTAACTCCTTTCCGGTTCAGTTCGATAGTAAGTATTTACGGCAGGACCGTAAACTGACAGGTTAACAAATCGGCCGGATAATTCCAGCTAAAAGGGGATATGGAACGGGGACGCTGCTTCGATCAGGATGCGAGGGAGCTGCGTCGGTTGAGGAAAATAATGGCTGCCCCGGCCAGGATCATCAGGCTGCTAAGGAGCTGCCCCATGGTCAGGGAACCCAGCAGAAAACCGAGTTGGGCATCCGGCTCCCGGAACAGTTCGACAAAAGAACGGAAAAGGCCATAAAAGATCAGGAAGGCGGCCATCAGTGAGCCACCTGGCCACTGGCGACGATAAGAAATTCCTTTCAGGGTCCAGAGGATCACGAACAGCAGCACTCCCTCAAGAAAAAACTCATATAACTGGGACGGGTGACGTGGTAGTGACCCACCGTTCGGGAAGATCATACCGAGGGGTGATTCGGTGACCCGGCCGAACAGTTCGCCGTTGATGAAGTTACCGAGGCGGCCGAGGCCGAGTCCGACCGGTGCCGTTACCGCGTAAACGTCGGCAGTTCTCAGGAAAGGGAGCTTGTACTTGCGACAGTATAGCCAGCCGGCGATGCTCAGGCCGAGCAGGGCACCATGGAAGGACATGCCGCCTTGCCAGATGGCGATGATCTCGCCGGGATGCTGGAGATAGTAGGGAGCGTTGTAAAAGGTGACGTAACCGAGTCTGGCCCCGATGATCAGACCGATGATCAGGGTGAAGTTCAGATTTTCGAAATGTTCGGCGAGGAATTTAAGCCGATACTTTTTGATCTGGTAGAAACCGAGGAAATGGACCGCCATAAAGCCCAGCACGTACATCATGCCGTACCAACGCACTTTCAATGGCCCCAGGCTGAAGATGATCGGATCGATCTGCGGATAAGGGATCATTTGTCTTCGCCGCTTACCGCCTTGCGCAGGGCTTTGCCGCCTTCCTCCAGGGCTTTGCCGCTCTCTTCCAGGACCCGGTTGCCGGTCTTTTTGATCTTGCTCTGGATGGTTGGGTTATTGAAGGGATTGTCAAAGATCGGTTGTCCCTTGCCAAGATTGACCCCGAACCAGAGACCAGCCAGCAAGCCGATCAGAATACCGGTGATCAGATTTTTGAGGTCTTTGATGAAAAAGATGCCCATGCTGTTCTCTCCCTGACTATAGATGACACTGATAATATATTGTTGGTTGCCGGGCTTAGGCCCGCCCCGGTTCCGTGTCGACTCCGGGCCCCTCCCCTGATGATCGTGAATATGGCTGCCAGTAGTAGAAAGGCCAGGAGCAGGAGCAGTAATAAGTCCTCTTTTTTCATGACGCCCTGTCCTGACAGCTCCTTAAATTATCTCGGTGTTGAGGATATCTTTGACCTTTTTCAGGAAGACCTTTGAGTTACTGAGAGTTGACACGGACTGGTGGGACTTGAGAAGTTTTTTCTCGTCCTTGTCGAGGGTCTTGAGCAGTTTTTTCGGTATCTTTTCGCTCCCTTTATGGTTGCAGATGGTGGAAAGCAGGTGGGTATAGGCATTCAACTGGTCGGAGGTCTTGCGGAGGTTTTCGGTCTGAAACCTGGCAAAACCGGTCAGGATCTTGATGCCGATGTCTTGTTGGTTTTTGAGAATGATCTTGAAGGCGCTCTGGGGTAGAACCGCCAGGGTTGCCTGGGTCTGGGCCCTTATCGTCGCTGACCGTGGGGCCTGGTCGATCAAGGCCATCTCGCCGATCGCGTAGCCATGGGAGATGGTGGCGATGCTTATTTCCGAGCCGGTAATGGATTTTTTCAGGACATCCATTTTCC
Organism: uncultured Desulfobacterales bacterium; assembly: GCA_965372675.1. GTDB lineage: Bacteria > Desulfobacterota > Desulfobulbia > Desulfobulbales > JAGXFP01 > JAGXFP01. Next base: position 1,399 of record CBDVDF010000060.1, on the reverse strand, counting down.
CTTCAACGACAAAGCTTACATACTGGCCGATCTCTCCTTCTTTAAAGAGGATTTCTCCGGCGTCAAGCTCATAAAGGCTCATGTAGTTCATCAGGGTGGTCATTTCGTCTTCGGAGAGATCATCGAAGAACGGGATCTGCTCAAGGGCGAAAATCAGGGCGGTTTTGTTTTTCCAGAGACTGAGATTAGATTTGTCGACCATCACTTCCCCCACACCATTAAACTTGAACTATAAACAACAGGACAGCTATATAGCATAGAAAAGGTCTGTTTGTCAGCAGATATCAACAATAACTTTTATTCTCTCAGGACAGTTTTTCAACCAGGCTGAGAAAGCGGTCCAGATTGTTGCTCCTTAAAATTTTGCGGATCTGCTTACCGAAAAACTCGTCTTCCCCGAGCATGTTGAGGATCGTCTTGAGTTTGTTGAGAGCCTGGCTGTCACCCTGGAAGATCTCCAGGTAGCGGTCGGCCAGTTCGACGATGTAGTATTTCAGTTCGGTGGCCCGTTCTGATCTTGACGGCTGCCGGCTGGCATTACCTCTCAGGCGTTCGAAGAGTAACGGGTCACGGATGGCCCCCCGGCCGATCATCAGCCCGGCTGCCCCGGTCATCTGCAAGACCCTTTCCCCTTCGACGGCAGTGGTCACGTCGCCGTTGGCGATCACCGGTAGTTCGGTCTTTTCCACCAAGCGGGCGGTCAGCTCATGGTCGGCCCGGCCGCCGTACTTCTGGATAACGGTCCGGGGGTGCAGGACGATGAAGTCGACGCCGCAGTCTGCAAAAATGGGCAGCAGGGAAAAGATCTGTTCCGGGTCGTCATAACCGGAGCGGACCTTGACGGAAAAACTGCCTTCGATACAATTTCTCAGGGTTTTCAGGCGTCGATCCAGTCCTTCCGGGTGCTTGAGGAGGGCGCCGCCGGCCGAACCGCTGTTCATGCGGCCGTACGGGCAACCGAGATTCAGGTTCAGGTGGACGGCTCCGTCTTCCTGGGCCGCGCCGGCCGCGGCTTCCAGGGCGGTGGTATCTTTGCCGATCAGTTGTACGACCAGGGGGATATCTTTACTGGCGCTACCGGCTTCAAGACGGTCGATTGCTGAAATGACCTTTCGGGAGCCGGGACGAATCCGGATAAACTCGGTGAACATGACGTCCGGTCGGGCCCATTCCCCGAACAGGGAGCGCAATGCCCGGTTGGTCAGGCCCTGCATGGGGGCCAGCATCAGGGGGATGTCCCCCCCTATCTTCCAGGGGAGAGAAGGACTCATCGCAGGTGGAGTTCCGGCAAGACGTAAAAGGTCGATTTTCCCCTGCCGTGCTGGAGCAGGTATTTTTCAGCCACCAGTTTACGAAGACGGATCTTCAGGGTGTTGCGGTTCATCTTGGTCGAGGCCAT
>CBDVDF010000059.1:0-7876 GCA_965372675.1 uncultured Desulfobacterales bacterium | reverse complement strand
GATCGACGGCAGATCCGCAGATTTGCCCCGGATGTTGAGGTGGCGGCGGGAACCAAGAAGGCCCTCATCCAGACTCTGGCAGAGAATATCAGAGGCGGTCTTACTCATTACCTGCAGACGTATCATCCCCCCGTCAACAAGAATGATATCTCCAACCGCAACATCATCAATAAAACCATCGTAACTCACCTCTACGCAATGAGCCTCAAGAATGGCCTCCCTGCGAATGGTGAAGGTCAATGAATCACCAATTTTCAACGGTATATCAGGGTTAACGTCGCCGCTTCTGATTTCCGGGCCTTTGGTATCCAGGAGGATCGCCACTGCCCTGTTTTCCTTTCGATTTAATCGTTTAAGGTGGTGAATCACCTGACTATGCCATTCATGGTCCCCATGGGACATGTTGAGACGGGCAATATTCATGCCCTTCAAGGCCAGGGTCTTGAGCATTTCATAGGACTCGGTCCGGGGACCAATGGTGCAGATGATCTTTGTTTTACGCATTGTCTTCATGAATCAACCTTAAGATGAAAACTCCAGCAAAGTCAAGTTGGGGCCAGGTCTTCAATTATAACATTTCCCTACCCCAAAGAAGGCCGGAGGGATGTTGGTTAATTGTGAATATAATGGCTCGGGTGGTGCCAAGGGCAAGAGGAGGACAGAAGGGAAGCAAGATGATGATGGCAACAAACAACTTATTTAAATATCAGTTGGCTAAAGACGCCTTCAGCCACTCCGCAGTTCGACGCATACCCTCAACGGTGTCGATGGTCGGTTCATAACCGAGATCACGGCGGGCGGCATCAATGGAAAACCAGTGGGAATGGGCTAATTGCTCGGCCAGAAAGCGGGTCATCAGGGGTTCTTTTTCGGTTTTGAAAAGTTTACATAGACCTTCTATCAAGAGGCCGGCCATTCTTGCTTTACGGAAACTCACTGACTTTTCTACCAACGGGATACCAACCATTTCAAAGAAGCTGTCGATCCATTGCCAGAGATTAACCGGTTCACCCTGGGAGATGAAATAAGGCTTGCCGGTAGCTTTGTCGTTTGCCTCCAAGCTTTCGGCGGCGGCAAGATGGGCGGCAGCGACATTATCAATATAGGAGATATCGACCAGATTACTGCCATCCCCTACCCTTTTCAGCGAGCCGCTGCGGCCTCTGGCCAGTAAGCGGGGGATCAGGTTGGTGTCGCCGGGGCCCCAGATCAGATGGGGGCGCAGGGCTGTGGTTTTGAGACTGGTAGAGTTATCGGCAAGTACGGCCTGCTCTGCCATAACCTTGGTTTCGGCATAGTGGCAGAGAAATTCAGTCGCATAGGGAGCAGATTCGTCAACGCCGCAAAGGTCACTGCCCCTGAAGACGACACTGGGGGTGCTGGTATAGACCAGGCGGGGGATCTTATTGGCTTCACAGGCACTTAGAACATTATAAGTACCAGTGACGTTGATCGAGTAATAATCTTGACGATTGCCCCAGATCCCGGCCTTGGCTGCGACATGGAAGATGGTGTCACATTCCCGGGAAGCGGCAAGCAAAAAGTCTTTATCCCTGATGTCACCTTGAGCCTGGCTAACATTTGGTTTATCGAGATCCGGATAATGATTGCGGCCAACCACGACCACTGAGATCCCACGTTCAAGGAGAAGGTTGGTCAGGGCCTTGCCGACAAACCCGCCTCCTCCGGTAACCATTACCCTTTTCATCTTTTCTCCGGGGCCAACCGCTTGGCGGCCCAGACCGCCAGCTTTTCCCTGAATATTTTGGCGTTGTGGCGGATATCGACCGGGAACTCCCGTTTGACCAGGAAATGCTCGATCGACCGGGTCAGTTCGCTGTCCTGGCCAAGTTTGCGAAGTTCCTTGATCAATTGCTGCTGGTCGGTCGGAGCAACCGGTTCGACGATCATTATCGGGGTTTCTGCTCCCCTGGCGCCAATCCCCACCAGGGCGGAACGATAAACTTCCGGGTGTTCATTGAAGATCGCTTCGCAGGGCACTGAGTACATCGGGCCGGCTGCGGTCTCTACCCGGTGGGCCCTGCGGCCGCAGAACCATAACCTGCCCTTTTCGTCCAGATAGCCGAGATCGCCGAGACGATGCCAGAAGGTCTCGCCGTCCTTGATTTTGGCCAGTTGGTTCTCTTCAGGGTTATTATAGTAAGAGGTGGTAACCACGCCACCGCGAACTACGATCTCGCCGATCTCACCGGCTGGCAGCTCTTCAGTTGCAAACCAGTTGTTAATGGGTTGATCCGAGAGCCTGATTATCCTGATCTCGATCCCCGGTAATGACCGGCCGACACAGGTCCCTTTGCCCAGCCTGCTCTGCGGCCAGGTTTCCTCGACGATCTCGCTGCCGCTCATCGAGGCGATCGGCAGGGATTCGGTTGCTCCGTATGGGGTTTGCACTTCGCCTTCGGCTGAGATGATCTTCTTGACCCGTTCAACCAGCTCACCGGGCACCGGCGCACCGGCCATCAGGACCAGGTGCAGGGAATCAAGGACGAGCCCCTTCTCAAGACAGTAGCGGCTGACCACGTTCCAGATCGCCGGTGAGCCGAAAGAATAGGTCACCTTATGATCAATGATCGAACGGGTGAAGAGTTCGGGGTCAACCTTGGCCGGCCGGGCCGCATCCATTTCCGGGATCACCGCGCAGGCTCCGAGAGCGGTGGAGAACAGGGCGAAAAGAGGAAAAGCCGGTTGATCGATATCTTCGCTGCTGATCTTATAATAATCCCTGACCTGTTCCAGTTGGGCCTGGAAATTACCGTGGCTGTAGTTCACCCCCTTGGGAGGACCGGTGCTGCCGGTGGTGAAGATTATTGCCGCCTGGTCTTCTGCCTTGGTCGGTGGGGTCGGGAACGCTCCCTTGTCGAAATCGGCGATCCCTTTGAGGGCTTTACCGAGAATCCCGAAGTCCGGACCGACGCAGACAGTTTTCTTAACCGTGAAAAACTCAAAGAAATTGAGCAGCCTGAAGATGTGCGCTTTGGGAATGCCGATAAAGGCGGTCGGTTTAACCGAGGTTATGCAACGGAGGAGATTGCGGTATCCCATGCCCGGATCGATCAGAATAACCGGGGAGCCGAGCCGGAAAAGGGCAAAGGTCAGGCAGATGAATTCCATTGAAGGACGGACCATCAGGACGGTCCGGTCATCTTTACCGATCCCTATTGCCATCAGGCCATAGGCGTAAGCGGAGGCATGCTCATCCAGTTCCTTCAGGGTCCAGTTCCGGTAACCACCGAAAACCTTTTCGATCAGAGCTGTTTTGTCCGGCTGACTGGCCGCTACCTCGGCAAGGGTATGGGCGATATTGTGGTCTTTCATCGGGATCAATCATGACCCGGACTGGGAGGAGCCCAGGTACTCGTCGATAAAACCGCTGATCAGGTGGTCAACCTCGCCGTTGGCATCTTCCAGCAGGTAATGACCGGCACTCTCCAGGTATATCGATCGGGCTTTAGGATAACGTCTCTTCCACTCTTTAAAGAAACTGAGATCAAAGCAGAAATCCTTGCCGCCCCAGAGGATCAGGATCGGCAGGTTTTTAAAGTGATCAAGACCACCCTCGGCCTTCATCAGGGTCTCCCATGACGGGTGGTGGTGATTGAGGGGGATATCCTCAATAAATCGCATGATGGCGATCCGGTTATCCCAACTGTTGTAAGGGGCGATGAAGCCGATCTTTTCCCGCCTGGCCATCTTTCGCTTAACTGCCATATAGAGGGCCGCCCTGGCAAAAAGGTTGAGGCCCCGGACCATCAGCGCCCCCAGGTAAGGGATGCGACAGACGGCGATACGCCAGGGTATTTTGGTCGAGCGAAAGGCGGCTGAGTTCATGATCACCAACGCTTCGATGCGCTCCGGGTGCTCGGCGGCATATCCCATCCCGATCGCCCCACCCCAGTCATGCATGATCAGGGAGTGTTTGTCGATCTGCAGATGGTCGATCAGCCGTTCCAGATTGCTGACATGGTCGGCCATCCGGTAGGGGTAATCCTGGGGCTTGTCGGAAAGGCCGCAGCCCATGTGATCGAGGGCAATGATCCGATATCGATCCCGGAGCAGCAGGATCAGGTCACGATAGAAGAAGGACCAGGTCGGATTGCCGTGGACCATGACCAGCACCCTGCCCTCGCCCTCATCGACATAGGAAAGTTTGTTGCCGTCAATATCCAGTTTATGGGTCCGGAAGGGATATGGATTTTTAATTGTCATTTTTTGTCACTTACCAGTCGATGCCGAGCATCAGGCAGTTTATGCCACTGCCGATCCCCAGGATCGCCGCTCTTTCGCCGCTTTGCATAGCACCGTTTTCGATGCCCATGGCCATGGTTATCGGCGCCGACACCGATCCCACATTACCGAGGATCTCAAGGGTTTCATAATTACGGGCCGGATCCAATCCAAGGGTTTCAAAGAGCAGGCGGGCGTGGGCACTGCCAACTTGATGGCAGAAGAATCGGTCGACCATCTCACCAGTCCAGCCTGATTCCTGTTGAAAATCACCCCAGGTCAGCATGGCGGTTTCCACACCCCTTTTCAGTAACTCCACTGAATCGGTAGCCATCAGGGTACCGCTGGAGCCGGCCGGGCCGCCCTGGCAGAGATCATTAAAAGAGGTGCTGGCCCGGTAGGTCGCGGTATTCAATCGATGGCCGGTGTCGACTTCCTGGGCACTACTCATCACCAGGGCGACTGCTCCTGAACCGATGGTCAGGGAGGCGAACGAATTTTTTATATCTTTACGCTTCAGGCTGCTGTTGTTGAGTAACTCTACCATGGTGGTTTCAACCAGGTCTTCGGCGGTCTCTCCCGAGACGATCAGGCCATGCTTGATCTGGCCGAGATCGATCATCGTTGCCATGGTCAGCATGCCGTTCAGGAAACCGAGGCAGGCATTTGAGATGTCGTAGATCAGACATTTCTCCGGCAGGCCCAGTTGATGGTGGACGAAGGTGGCGGTGGCCGGTTCGATCATATCGCGACAGACCCCGGTAAAAAAGAGACACTCAAGTTCTTTAGGGTCGATCCCGGAGACCTCGATCGCCTTTTTGCCCGCCAGCACAGCTCCATCGCTGGGACGGGTATGGTCATCCCAGAAACGGCGCTCCCTGATCCCGGACATCATCTCGAGGCGGCCAGTCGGCAGTTTGAGGCGCTGGTAAACCGGCGCCAGTCTTGACTCTATTTCTTCAGAAGTGACAACCCTGGGCGGCAGTTGGTAAGCGAAGTTATGCAGGCAGACATTGTTGAATTTCATCAGCTGATGGCTCTGGTTACGATATCCGCGTCAAAATAATTAACCGCCATGCCGGCATCGATAACGATGGTCTGGGTGTTGATCCCGGAGGATTTTCCAGAGAGCAGAAAGGCGGCCGTATCGGCCACTTCACTGGTCTTAAGGGCCTTTTTGCGCAGGGTGGCTTTTTCGGCGAAGAGATAGCTGTCAACGTAACCGGGTATCCCTGCAGAGGCCGAGGTCTTGAGCAGACCCGGACAGACGGCATTGAACCGGACATTGGAGAAGGAGGAAAAGCTCTTGGCCAGGAAGCAGAGCGATGATTCGAGGGCGGCCTTGACCGGGCCCATATAACCGTAATTCTCCGCCGCCATTCTGGTGGTTGAAATGGAAATGGTCAACAGCGAGGCATCGTTATCGAGCAGATCTTTAAAATGATTGGCGATCGAGATGAAGGAAAAGCAGGAAATATCGATCGCCTGCAGGAAATCCTTCTTAAGGGTTTCGTGGAACGGTTTCATTCCTTCAGAGTAATTGGCAAAGGCGATCGAATGAACGATGCCGGCCAGTTTACGGCCGGCCAGATATGCGCCGATCTCCTGCCTGACCCGGGCGATATTCTTTTCATCCTCGACGTCACAGATAAAGACCTTTGAATCGGGGAAGAGTTTGTTGGCCGCCTCCAGACGCTGCTCCGAACGGACGACATTGATAACCTCTGCACCCTCTTCGAGCAGGACCTTACCGATCGCACTGGCTACCGACTTGCGATTGGCCAGACCAAAGACCACGAAAACCTTATCTTCTATTGCCAAGAAACCCATCAGCGCTCATTCTCCACTAAGGCACAGGCGAAATCGACTTTAACGGCAGTTTTGCCGGCCACTTTGAGACTTCCCTTCATGAACCAGGCCGGACCGACCTGCTCCTTGATCTTCACCTTGATCTGTAAAGTATCACCAGGTTTAACTTCCCGCTTGAACTTGGCATTGCTGATCCTGGTCAGGACCGGCACCCGATCATTCGGACCTTCGCCGCCATCTTGAAGGGAGGAGAGCAACAGAGCCCCTGACTGGAAAATTGCCTCGCAAAGCAGGACCCCCGGCATCAACGGCCGACCCGGGTAATGGCCGGCGAAGACATCCAGATCCTCGGGGATATCTTTCTCCGTTGCAATGGTTTCTTCGGTCCGGGCGATTATCCGATCCACCCAGAGGAAAGGCGGCCGATGCGGAATGGCCCGGTATATTTCTTCTTTAGATGCCACCATTTATATCCAGAACGCTGCCGGTTATGTAAGCGGCCTTGTCCGAGGCCAGGAACAGGACCGCATCGGCGACTTCTGCCGGTTTGCCGAAACGGCGCATCGGCACAAGTTTCTTGTAACCCTTGACCTGCTCGTCGTTGAGGTCGGCGATAAGTTCAGTCTCGATAAAACCGGGAGAAACACAGTTTACCGTGATCTTCCGCTTGGCTGTCTCTTTTGACAAGGAGCGCATCATGCCGATCTGGCCGGCTTTCGAGGCCGAGTAATTGGCCTGGCCGGCGAAACCGAGATGGGCCATCGGTGAGGTTATAAAAATTATCCGGCCATATTTCTGCTTAAGCATCAGCAGCACGCCGCTTTTTGCCATATTGAAGGTGCCGGTCAGGTTGACATCGATGACCCTCTGCCACTCCTCCTGCTTCATCATGGCCATCACCCCATCCCTTTTGATCCCGGCATTGCAGATCAGGATGTCAATGGTGTCGTATTGCTCCTCAATTTGCTCATAGAATGATGCCACGGCTTGGTGATCGGCAACGTCACAGCGGTGCAACTGCAGACGCTCACCCCAGTCCCCTGAGGCGATGAACTCCTCGGCGTCGCTGTTGCTGGCAGCGTAAGTGCCGATGACGGTCGCACCCGCGGCCAGGAAAGCCTCGGCTATGGCCCGGCCGATACCTCGTGTGGCACCGGTTATAACGGCCTTCTGGCCTGTAAAGTCCATATGTTCCTTAACTCCTCAGGTAGGCGTCGGCATCGTTGGCGACGATCACCCCGTAGTTTATCGCACCCAGCCAGCCGGACATAATAATGCCAACCGAGCCGACATGGAAAAGACCCTTAACATCATTAAATAATGAACGGGATACGTCAAGGCCCTCGAACTTGGTGCCGAATGAGGTTCCCTTGGTATGCAAGGTATAGCGATGAAAGGTCTTTGGGGTTGCCGCCTCAAGCCAGTCGCATTTACTGCGGATCTCGGGGATATAGCGCTCCAGATCGACCAGACATCTTTCGATCATCTTTTCTTTTTCGGACTTGTAGACATCTTCTGGCAGATCGGCCCAGTCATCAAAGCGGGCATTCATCGAGGCAACCACCGTATAACGGTTATGGCCGGGCCTGGTTTTTGGATAGTAAAGAGAAAAGGTCCGGCTCCTGGTATTCATGTCCAGCAACTCGTCAACATCGTAAACCGGGGCGGTCGAGGTAAAGAGCAGATCACCAATATCGTCGATCTTTTCACCCTTTTTGATGCCCATATAGACCTGGCAGCTTGAATTGTTGACCTGCACAGGTTTGATCTTTTCCAGGAACTCTTCCGAGAAGGTATCCCGGCCGACCAGGTCGTCGATGGT
>CBDVDF010000058.1:0-7959 GCA_965372675.1 uncultured Desulfobacterales bacterium | reverse complement strand
TTTACTTTTTAAAATTTACTGTGCTAAGTTTAGATATTATACGGAGAAATATTACAGATGAACGATGCAACATGGAACAAGACAAGCTGGCGTAATTTCGAGGCCCTGCAGCAGCCTAACTGGCCGGACCAGAAGGCCTGTGACGCAGTTCTCAAGGATCTATCCACCTTGCCGCCGCTGGTCTTTGCCGGTGAGATCCAGACCCTGAAACAACAGCTGGCCCTGGCCGCTGAAGGCGAGGCTTTTCTGTTACAGGGCGGCGACTGCGCCGAAGAATTTGCCATGTGCAACGCCCCGACCATCCGTGAACTTTTGAAGGTCATCCTGCAGATGGCGGTGATCATCAGTTATGCCGGTGGCAAACCGGTAGTCAAGGTGGGACGGATCGCCGGCCAGTATGCCAAGCCGCGCTCTTCTGACACCGAGATGGTCAACGGGGTTGAGCTGTCCAGCTACCGCGGTGACATGGTCAATGCGATCGACCCGACCAAAGAGGCCCGGACCCCCGACCCAAAAAGAATGGAGGAGGGCTACTTCCGGGCCTGCTCAACCATGAACCTGGTCCGGGCCTTCACCCGTGGTGGCTTTGCCTCGCTTGACCGGGTCCACGCCTGGAACAACGCCTTTGTCAAGAGTTCACCCCAGGGTCAGTCATACGAAAAACTGGCCCGCAATATCGACCAGGCCATCAACTTCATGAAACTGATCGGCCTCGATACCGAGATTCCCCAGATCAAGCAGGCGACCTTCTACACCTCACACGAGGCATTGCTGCTCGGTTACGAGCAGGCCCTCACCCGTGAGGACTCCACCGCCCCGGGCAACTGGTACGATTGCAGCGCCCATATGTTGTGGATCGGCGACCGGACCCGCCAGCTCGACGGGGCCCACATTGAATTCCTCCGTGGCATCCAGAATCCGCTCGGCATGAAGATCGGCCCCAACCATGATATCGACGAGGTGAAAAAGATCATCCAGCGGCTCAACCCGGACAACGAAGCGGGCCGGCTCACCCTGATAACCAGATTCGGGGCCGACAAGATCGAGAACTACCTCCCCAACCTGGCTACCGAGATGAAAAAAGAAGGTTTCAAGCTGGTCTGGAGCTGCGACCCGATGCACGGCAACACCTACACTTCGGACAGCGGCTACAAAACCCGTAACTTCGACAACATCCTCAATGAGATCCGCTCCTTTTTTGAGATCCACTGGAATGTTGGCACCAATCCCGGCGGCGTCCACATCGAACTTACCGGCGAAAATGTCACCGAATGCACCGGTGGCGGCCGCGACATCAAAGACGAACATCTGGTCAACAACTACCTGACCAACTGCGACCCTCGCCTTAACGCCGAGCAAGGTCTGGAACTGGCTTTTCAGATCGCCGAAATGCTCCGCCAATAAGATGAGAGTAGCTGGGAACCGTTTTACCGCGGTTCCCAGTTACCTTCAGCATCCTGAATAGCGTCTCCGGATAATTAATGGATTCCCTTACGCTGCTTATAATAATCGCTGTCTTCGCCGGGTCGCTGTTCATCGCAGCCTCCCTGTTCCTCCACCTGAAGTCCGCCCACCACATCCCGGCCGAGATCCTGCCCCAATGGCGCCTGATGTTTGGCCTGATGGCATTCTTTCTGGCCGGCTACCTTCTTTTCCTTGGCATCCAGATAAAGCAGGTTGATTTCCCGCTGGAAATTCTCACCGCCAGCGTTTTTTTTGGGGGCGGCCTTTTTGTTTTGCTGATCAGCCGGATCACTCTGCGGGCCCTGCGGCAGGTGGCGGCCCATGAACAGGAACTCGAGGTAATCAACCAGGAGCTGCAGCAAAGCAATTACGAACTGGTTCAGGCCTATGATTCGACCATTGAAGGCTGGGGGCACGCCCTGGACCTTCGGGATCAGGAAACAGAAGGGCACAGCCAGAGGGTTGCGTTGCTGGCCAGGGAGATCGCCAGGGAAGTCGGGATGTCGGAGGAAGACCTCGTCCATCTCACCCGGGGCGCCCTGCTGCACGACATCGGCAAGATGGCGATCCCTGACGAGGTACTTTTGAAAGAGGGAGAGCTGACCGAAGAGGAACGGGAGCTGATGCAGAAACACCCGCTCCATGCCTACGAGATGTTGTCATCCATCGAATACCTGCAGCCCGCCCTTGAAATACCACATTGCCACCACGAACGCTGGGATGGTTCCGGCTATCCCAGAGGCTTGAAGGGGGAAGAAATTCCACTGTCCGCCAGAATTTTCACGATCGTTGACACCTGGGACGCTCTGACCAGTGAAAGGCGCTATCACAAACCCTGGCCGAAGGAAAAGGCATGTGAACACATCAGCTCACGGGCCGGTAGTCATTTTTCCCCCGAGATAGTAGAGGTGTTCCTGGGCATGGGTTGTTGTCGAGACTGAGGGTTTGTTTTGCTTCTGCCGTAAATCCCATTGTTAACAAAATCTGTTTTTTCTTTTAAAGCTGAGTTGAGGCAGCTTGTCTGTTCAAAACGAGAAGCGAACCCACAAGACATATACCCCCCCCCTCAAGGGGGAAGGACCGAACATAATCCTCTGGGTACGCCCCGAAGGAAGTCCCCTTGGGGATAAAATCTTGATCTCCCGGCCGATCTCTAATATGTTGCCGCACCAAATGAACTTCATAGCCCCATATCCAAGGTTTTTGTCGCCCCAAAACGAAATATTTGCCCCATAACTGACGCCCTTGAACAGCACCGATATTATGAAAAGAAAAATTGAATTACTGGCTCCGGGTGGCGATATTGATTCTATAAAAGCGGCAATTATAGCCGGGGCGAATGCTGTCTATTGTGGTCTGGATAGATTTAATGCCAGAAACCGGGCCGATAATATTGCTTTTGAAGATTTAAACGGCATTATCAGACTTGCCCATAGTAGGGATTGCAAAGTCTTTCTGACCCTGAATATTATTATAGTTGAGAGTGAAATCCCCGCCCTGATCAGCTTGCTGAACAGATTAGTCAACACCAGGATCGATGGCGTCATTGTTCAGGATTTCGGGATGTTTTACCTGCTGTCTCATTATTTTCCCTCTCTTAAGATTCACGCATCTACCCAGCTGACTACCCACCATGAAGGTCAGATAAAGTTTCTAAAGAGACTGAATGCGACCCGGGTCAACCTCTCCAGAGAATTGAGTCTTGAGGAGATTGGCGCCCTGACTTTAACTGCTCATGAGAATAACGTCTTAACGGAAGTATTTGTCCATGGTTCTTACTGTCTCTCTTTCTCCGGGATCTGTTATCTGAGTTCGGTTAACGGCGGCAATTCGGGAAATCGGGGCAGATGTAGTCAGCCATGTCGGGATCAATATTTAACTACTGCGACAGGGAAGGACTTCCCTCTCAATCTTAAGGATAATTCCGCCTATTTTGATCTAAAGGAGCTGGCAGAGGCCGGGGTAGACTCGATAAAGATTGAAGGCAGAATCAAGAAGTTTCATTACGTCTATACGGTGGTGGATTCCTGGCATAAACAGCTCCAGAGTTTTTATGATCACGATAAGCTGAATAACGACAACCGTGATCTTCACCTTGTGTTTAACCGGGGTTTTTCAAACGCCTTTTTGCGAGGAGATATTAATAGAAGCATGTTTATTGATAATCCCCGGGACCATGCCGCCATCCATCATGCCGAAATAAATGGCGGTTGCACCGATGAGAACCTGGCAAGGGCCAAAAGGGAAATTTATGATCTTAAAACAGAAATCATAACGACTGTAAGGGACAAAATCGGCCAGTTAAGTATCGCCAAAGCCCCATTAAGCATTACGGTTTCCGGAGAAGCAGGGGCGCCTTTAAAGGTGCTTGTGCAAACGCCGGAGACTTCATTTACTGTCCTCTCTGACCTTAATCTCGTCAATCCAACTTCATCCCCAACCAACATAGGTGGTCCCAATAACAAGCAAAAAGGGGTTGAGTGTCTCAATTACGAGATGCTCTTCACCAGGCTCAAGGCACTGAACGAGACGGAATACTCAATCCAGCAGCTTGATGCAGAAAATCTGCAACCAGAGCTGTTTCTGCCTTTTCAAGAGATCACGGCTGTAAAGAAAAGAATCTTATTCATCATGAATGGCTCAAAAGAAACGGTTATCCCGGTTGAGCAGAAGATGATTGATGTGCCCCGCTTAAAAAAGTCGGGTGACGGGCAAATCACTCCCACGCTTTCTCTGTTGATCTCGTCGTCAGAGGATTTACATCTTGGCGATGAGACGGAGGCCGATATCTATTTTCAACTGCCAGATAGTTTCAAGAGTAAGGGGTCAGAGTTTAGAGCTCTTTTTCAGAGCAACAATAAATTAATTCCCTGGTTTCCCTCGGTTTTAATTGGGGAAGACTACCGGGCGGCGATAGAATTTCTCCAACAGGTCCGACCAAAAAGAATTGTCACCAATAATACCGGCATTGCCTTTGAAGCCTGGCAACAGGGGATCTCCTGGATTGCCGGACCCTATCTGAATCTTGTCAATTCATTCAGCTTGCGTTGTTTAAAGGAGAAATTTAACTGCTACGGAGCCTTTATTTCCAATGAGCTGAAGCAGAGTCAGATCAAGGGGATAAGAAGGCCGGATAATTTCAAGCTGTACTATAAAATCTATCACCCTATTGTCCTGATGACGAGCCGGCAATGCCTGTTTCATCAGGTCTCCGGCTGTGAAAAAAGCAAAATCGATGATACCTGCATGCAACAGTGTGAAAGATCCGCTTCAATTACCAATCTTAAGCAGGGCTCACTCCTCATTAATAAAACTAAGGGGAACTACCACCGCATCTATCATGAGAGCCACTTTTTGAATACCGAGATTGTAACGGAAGTGGCGGACCGCTTTGCCAGCTTCTTTATCGATTTAAGGGATATAAGAACCGCTACCGAAACAGGGCGGGATAAAGCCGGCATAGTAAAGCTTTTTGAAAACTATCTGGCTGGCAAGCCCGGTGCAACCGAGGAACTCAGGCAAAGTATTAAGCCCTCCACCAACCGCCCATATAGCAAAGGCATCTAGCAGGGATTCGCCCTGATTATCTCCCCGGTTTTTACATTTTACTTCGAGCGCAAATCAAATATTGCGTGAAAATTTTCTGGTTGATAGGTTGTGGTGATAAAGATTCTTTGAATCTCAATTGTTAATAATGAAATGGTAATCAATGTTTGATAAAGCGCTGCAGTTCTATCTCAATAATTTTGTCTTTCAGGGAATTACGAACCTGATTCTGGTATTTGTCATTCTTACCCTGACAACCGTAATCCTGCTTGGCCCCAAAAAAAAGCAGCCTGAAGATTCTGTGCATCCTTTGTTTGGCCGCTACACCAGGCAAATTCCCAATATCATATCCCTGCTGCGTTTTCCGCTTGGCATCTGGATATTCTGTGTCCATTACTTTCCCGCCTTACATAATCCCCTGGCAAATTTCAGTTTTCACCTTTCCTTTGCCCTGATCTGCATTCTGGACAGTCTTGATGGTAAATTTGCCCGTAAATGGAATGCTGTTACAGAAAATGGCAAGGCCCTCGATCCGGCCGCCGACAAATGGGTTACCTTTTGTCTTGCCGTCACTGCCTATATTTATGGCGATTTCCGCTGGTGGGGGGTGGCGATCATCTTTAGCCGAGAAATCATCAGTATGGTGCAGCGGGTTCGCCTCAAACGCCGGGGCGAAGATGTCAGCGCCAAATGGATGGGCAAGATCAAGGCCGGAGTACAGTTTACCGTTCTCTATATTTTTCTGCTCAGAGTGGATATTTTGCCCGGCACCATATTCCTTGAGGTTATAGCCCAGGCATTCCCGGTTAATATGATGTTGTGGGCCACCATCCTTTTATGTTTCTGTACGGTGATATCCCTGTTTCCTTTTTTTCGTTCATTTTCCTATGTCAATGCCTACAGCCAATCCCAACGGCAAGAGTCAAACAAGGCGTGGTATATTGTAATGATTCCAAATCTCTTTACCCTCGGCAATTATCTTTGCGGTGTTACTGCGGTGTTTTTCGCCATGCCGGAAGTGGAGGTCCAGCATCGTTCCTTTGTCGTGCTTTTCTGGGTTCTGTCGGCAGCACTCTGCGATGCCATTGACGGTCCCATTGCCAGGAAATTAAAGGCCCACTCGGACTTCGGGGCCAGTCTTGATTCGTCTACTGATCTTTCCACCTTTGGACTGGCCACCGCGGTTATCATATATCTACGCTTTTCAGAACTTAAGGGCGCCCTGTCTCATCTGGGTATCGTTCTTGCCATTGTATATTTCCTCTATGTCCATCTTCGCCTGGCATATTTCACCAAACTTGCCGAACAAAAGGAGGATAAGGGTATTAAAAGCGATTTCGTCGGGATGCCTTCGCCAACGGGTGCTGTTGCGGTATTAGTGGCCTTTACCTTTTTTGAGAACATCTACCTGTTAGCACTTTCAATTGTTCTCATCTCCCTGCTTATGTACAGCAAGCTTGATTTCATCAGCCACTCCAACTCACTTAAACACAAGCTTTACCAATACTTTCAAATTCCGGCTCTTCTTATCGGTTTCGGCGTGCTGCTGGTACTTATTTTCCAACAGCCTTTTGTCAGCGCCCATTTTTCCCGGGAACTCATCGTTTATTTCCACTTATGTTCATGGTTCCTGGCGGTTCCCATCACCATTTATATATTAGATGCGTTCTACCGGACTTATACCACAAGGGCATAAGTCTCGATGTCTCGTAGACTCGCTTATCGGTTTGAGCCCCGCCAAGGCGGGGCTCAACTCAGCTTTATTACACTGGTCGGGGCCGGAATCACCACCAGTGAAGTTATCAAAAACTCGCGACTAAACACTCCTCGCGCCTCTTAAATCCAAGATTCAAGCCCAATTGCTTTAAGATAATTGAATGTTGTGAACTTGGGGTAGCTCAAGATGTCCTCTATTTTAAATCCCTGGAATGCCTGCACAGTGATGAACTTCTTGCTTTTTCCTGGACCGAAACCAGCCCGGAAATTTCACAAGCTAAGACGCCGAAGAGACAAAGTGTAAGGCGTTTGAGCAGGTAGCGACCGGAGGAAGACTCCGATACTTTAGTATGCGAGACGCCTTATACCGCAGGCTATACGGGCTAAGTGAACTCAACCCGGTACTTATTGTAATTGACGCAGACATGCTTCATTTTACTGCGGTCGGCGTGGATCTGCTTGATCATATCGACGACCTGGGTGGTTGAGGTCAGGTGAAAGATGCTGTGCATCTCATTTTTGTCGAAAAGGCCCCGGCTCATCACTTCATCTTTAAGCCAGGAAAGCAGGCCGGTCCAGATCTCGCCATAGAGAATGATCGGCGTTTCGCAGATGTGTTCGACCTGGACCAGTTGCCAGGAATAGAATAGTTCGAGGATGGTGCCGATGCCGCCCGGGGCGACGATCACCGCGTCAGAAAGGGACATGAAGGCATCGAGTCGGCCGCTGAAGCGATCGAACTCCTTCTTGATATCGAGGTATTTATTGTCATCCTGCTCAAAGGGTAGCTTGATATTCAGGCCGATAGAGTGCTGCTCTGAATCGACGCTCTTATGGCCGGCATTGGCGGCCTGCATGATGCCGGGACCGCCGCCGGTAACGATGTCAAAACCGGCCTCGGCCAGCCCCTTGGATATCTCGAAGATCTCCAGGTAGTCCTGGTCCCCTTCCTGGATCCGGGCTGAGCCGAAAATAGCCACCTTGTAATGTGCATCCATACGGTTATCTTCTTTTCAGTAAGGCTTTCTGCCGACAATATTGCCGGGTGGGTCGTAATTACAAACCCAGACCTGTGAGTTATCCGGGCAGAACGCCTTGCCGCAACCCACTTCACTGCTCCCGGCCCAGACCAGCTGGGTGTAATGACCGCAACTTTTACCGGTCGGGGCGTTACAGTCGTTATTTTCGTAGGAATACCATTCTATTTCACTTCCCCAGCTGTCGACAACCTGC
>CBDVDF010000057.1:0-7995 GCA_965372675.1 uncultured Desulfobacterales bacterium | reverse complement strand
TTATTCCCCTTGCTTTCCATCCGCAGAACACCGAACTGGCCGATCTTTCCAGAAGCACCGGTATTGACGACCTGAAAAATATCGCCGTGGCCCGCTGCTTTCTGGATAACTTCCCCCATATCAAGGCCTACTGGGTAATGATCGGCCCGAAACTGGCCCAGGTTGCCCTCTCCTTCGGGGCCGACGATATGGACGGCACGGTCATGGAAGAGCGTATTACCAAGATGGCCGGTGGGGAATCCGAGCAAGGATTGAGTGACACAGAATTGATCAGGCTGATCCGTGAGGCGGGCAGACAGCCGATCGAGCGTGACACCCTCTATAACACTATCAAGGTCTATTGAGATGACGATGGAAGAGATCAACGATAAAATTTTGGCCGGTCAGCGAATTACGGTCGCCGAGGGCTTGCAGCTTGCCGAAGAAGCGGATCTGCACCAACTCGGTTTCCTGGCCGATGCGGTTAAACGCAGGCTCCACCCGGAGCCGTTCATTACCTATGTGGTTGACCGCAATATCAACTACACCGATATCTGTATCTCGGCCTGTAAGTTCTGTGCCTTTTTCAAGGCCCCGGAAGATGAGAGCGGTTACGTCCTGACTAACGAAGAACTTGGCCGGAAGATCGAGGAAACCAAGGCCCTGGGTGGCACCCAGATCCTTCTGCAGGGTGGGCTTCATCCCGATAAACCCCTTGAGTTTTACGAAGAGATGCTGCGCTTCATCAAGGGGCACGATATCCATATCCACGGCTTTTCACCCCCGGAGATATGCCATTTTGCCAGCCTCTCCGAGCTATCGGTCCATGATGTTATCGTCAGACTGCAAAAGGCCGGTCTTGATTCAATTCCAGGCGGCGGCGCGGAGATTCTCACCGACCGGGTCCGGAGTGAAAGTGCCCCCCGTAAATGCAGCGCCGATGAATGGCTGGCAGTTATGGAGGAGGCCCATCATCTGGGGATGCGGACCACTGCCACCATGATGTTCGGCCATATTGAAACGATGGCGGAAAGATTTGAACATCTTGACCGCCTGCGACAGCTGCAGGATAAAACCGCTGGCTTTACCGCCTTTATACCCTGGCCATTCCAGCCGGCCAACACGGTGCTCGACCATCTGCCGACCGCAACTGCGGTTGAATATCTGAAGATGCTGGCCCTGTCGCGGATCTTCCTCGATAATTTCGCCAATATCCAGGCCTCCTGGGTTACCCAGGGACCGAAGATCGCCCAGATCTCGCTGTTCTTCGGGGCCAATGATTTCGGCAGCACCATGATCGAAGAGAATGTGGTTGCAGCGGCCGGAGTTGGTTTCAGGCTGACCGAGCAGGAGATCCGTAAGTTGGTCGAAGGGGCAGGATTTATGCCCAGACAACGAACGATGGACTATACCCTGTTGGAAAACTCCGATGATTGAAGCCCGTTGTTATCTCCATAAGGCACCCTACGTTGTACCGGTCTCTGCTGATCCGGAGGTGCCGGCGCTGATCAAAGATGGTGCGGTACTGACTGAAGATGGCCGGATCAAGGCAGTTGGTACCTACGAAGAACTTAAAAACAGCGAGGCGGTCCTGACCGAGCATGACCGATCTGTCTTAATGCCTCCCCTGGTTAACGGTCATACCCATCTGGAATTATCCCACCTGGTTGCCCTTGGCCAGGATCCACCTGAGCCCGGCGACATTACCGGCTGGATAAAAACCTTACTGACCACCAGGGAGAAGGGCGAAGACCCTGAAGAGTTGCAGATGGCCGCCCAGATGGCCCTCGCCAGGCTTTACGCCGGAGGATGCCGGGGTGTTATCGATATCGGCAACCTGGCCGACAGCCGTAAACTGGGAGATAATTTCAAGCTCCGCCTCGTCTTTCTCCAGGAGTTGCTGGGTTTAACCGAACAAAGCATAGCTGGATCGTTATCACTTCTTTCATCGGTTGCAGATGATGCAGAGGTGATCTGTACCGCCCACGCTGCTTACTCCACCGCACCGGAGCTGATCAGATCGATTAAGAAAAGGTCCCTTGCCCACGACCACTTATTTTCGATCCATGTTGCCGAGTCGGAGGATGAAAGCCAGTTCCTCGACTCGGGAGACGGCCGCTTAAGGGATTTTCTGGTCGAAAGAGGGGCTCTGGATGATTCCTGGCAAACTCCGGGTATGAGCCCGGTTGCCTACCTCGACAGCTTGGGGGTGCTTGACGAGCAAACCCTCTGCGTCCACTGCGTCCATTGCAGCGACGATGATCTGCAGATCATGGCCAGACGTAAGGTTACCGCCTGCCTCTGCCCCGGCTCAAATCGTTTTTTAGGGGTCGGAGTTGCTCCGGTCCGGCAGATGCTTGAGCATGGCATCCCAATGATTCTCGGTACCGACAGTCTGGCAAGCAACCCCAACTTCAGTTTATGGGAAGAGATGCGGATCCTGGCCGAAGACCATCCCAACCTCGCCCCGCTGGATATTATTAAAATTGCCAGCAGAAACGGGGCGGAATTCATGGGGATTGAGGAAGAGTATGGTTCCCTTGCCCCTGGCCGTTCTTCGTCTTTCCTGGCCGTCAGCGGCGATCTGCCATTTGAGGCTGACGAAAAAGCCATCCTCAAGGGGCTGGTCTCAGGCGGTCTGTCAATAACTACCGAGTGGGTGGAATAGATCGTGACAGAAAACGCCATTACAGCCCGGATCGGCATGGTTAATTTCATTAACACAGCGCCGCTTTACGAGGTCTGGAAGAGGACCGTGCAACGCCCGGACTGGCAAGTCACTGAGGCCGTGCCTTCTGCCCTTAACAGCCTGCTCCATAATGGTGAACTTGATCTGGGTTTTATTTCTTCGCATGAGTATGCCCTGCATCCCGAGAAATATAGACTGCTCAGTGACCTGTCGATCTCAGCTACCGGTGCAGTCGGTAGTGTTTTCCTGTTCAGTAAAAAGCCCCTTGAAGAACTTGACGGGGACAAAGTGCTGCTGACCTCGCAATCACAGACTTCAGCCTATCTGGTCAGGATCATCCTTGAAGATTTTTATGATATCAAGCCCCATTACATCGCCGGTTTGATCGCAGAACATTCACCCCTTGATCCCTTTGCCGGAGTGTTGGCGATCGGTGACGAGGCCCTGAGGATCAGCGGTAGTGGTGATTTTCCGGTCAAAACGGACCTGAGCGAGATATGGCACCAGCAAACCGGCCTGCCCTTTGTTTTTGCGGTCTGGGCGGTAAGGGATGAATTCTGCACAGACCATCCTGCTACCGTCAGCGAGATCCATCGCCAGCTTTTGCGCTGTCTGGCGGAGGGGCGTAAAGACCTGCGCTCGATAAGTTCGCTGGTCGCCCCAAGGATCCCGATGCCAGCCGAAGAATGCTTTAACTATTTAAAGGGCATCGAGTATGATCTCAGCACCGAAAAGAGACAGGGATTAAGTCTTTTCTGCGAGCATCTGTCCCGAAGAGGGGAAGGCAAAGAAGAATCCCTTCCTTTGAAAATTTTCGTTTAAACAAACTAATAAGAAAACTCAATGAATACACCGGATGAAAAGAAGAAGTTTGTCAGGGAGAAATTTTCCTCGATCAGCGGCGATTATGATTTCCTTAACTCGCTGCTGAGTTTTAATATTGATCGCTATTGGCGCTGGATAACCACCAGGATGCTGCGCCAATATCCTGAGGGGACGATTCTCGATCTTTGCGCCGGCACCTTGCCCCTTGCCCTCGAACTGACCAGACAGGCCCCTGAGCGGCAGGTCCTGGCCATAGATTTCTGCGAGGATATGCTCAAGGCCGGGATCAAGACGATGCCGAATGACCATAGAAAACACCGGATAACACCGGTTTGCGGTGATGGCGAAAAGATCCCCATCCAGGATGAAAGTTGCTGGGGGATAACCGTCGCTTTCGGGGTCAGGAATCTTTCCAGGACCCAGGATGGCCTCGAAGAAATGTATCGGGTCCTCAGAAAGGGCGGCAAACTGCTGATCCTCGAGTTCTCTCGTCCCCGCAACCCGCTGGTGAAACTGTTTTACAATTTTTATCTCAACACGATTTTACCGCGCCTGGCCGGGCTGGTTTCGGGAGACAAGGAAGCCTACGAATATCTGGCCAGTTCGATCGCCAAATTCTATGAACCTGAAGAGTTAATGGCAATGATGAAAAAGGCCGGTTTCGTCAATCCACAGCGCCGGCAGTTAACATTCGGGATCGTTTCCATCTATATCGGTGACAAATAATGAAGAAACGCCTGATCCTTGCCATAACCGGGGCCAGCGGCTCTCTTTTCGCGATCGAATTCCTCAAACTGATGCAGAAGCAGGATGTCGAGGTCCACGCCATCATCTCCGATGCCGGACGTAAGGTCCTGGGACTGGAGGAGGGGATTGAATTTGATGAGATCAGGGACCTTGCCAACGCCTGGTATGATGTTGGCGATTTTGCCGCCCCGATGTCCAGCGGTTCCGCCAGCTTTGACGCCATGCTGGTCCTGCCCTGCAGCATGGGCACCCTGGCCGCAATAGCCCATGGCATTTCCGCTAACCTGATCCACCGGGCTGCCGACGTGACCCTTAAGGAGCGCCGGCCCCTGCTGCTTGCCGTCCGGGAAAGCCCTTTAAATCGCACCCATCTCAGCAATATGCTCGCCGCCCATGACGCCGGAGCAACGATCTGCCCACCGATGCCATCCTTTTATCATCAACTGGATTCTTTCCAGGAGATGGCAAAAGTCTTCGGCGGCCGACTGGCGGAATCCCTTGGTATTGAAATATCTGATCAGCCCCACTGGGGCAGTGAACAGGAATAGGCCGGGAAGATACCATGTTCAAAAAGATCGCCATCCTTCTGGAGATGATCAAGTTCAAGCTCACCGTCTTTGCGATGCCTTTTGCCCTGATGGGCGCCTTCCTGGCCGATCGTTCAGCCCCTGGAATTGTCGTAATTGGCTGGATAGTCCTGGCCATGATCGGTGCCAGAACCAGCGCCATGGGCTTCAACCGCATCGTTGACCGGAAGTTTGACCGGGATAATGCCAGGACCGCCGACCGGGCCATTCCATCCGGGGCAGTCAGGCTCTGGGAAGCCTGGCTAATGGTGATCCTTGCCGCCGTCCTCTTCTTCTTCGCCTGTTATAACCTCAACAGTCTGACTCTGCGCATTGCTCCTTTTGCCCTGGGGCTGGCATTTTTCTATTCCCTGACCAAGAGGTTCACCTGGCTCTGCCACCTGGTTCTCGGCGTCGCTCTCGCTTTCTCACCGCTGGGCGGCTGGGTGGCCGTCAAGGGTTCCCTGGAGAACTTCCCATATATTCTCTCGCTGGCAGTTTTATTCTGGGTGGCCGGTTTTGATACGGTCTATGCCTGCCTCGATGCCGATTTCGACCGTCAGGCCGGCCTTTTTTCCCTGCCATCACGTTTCGGCAGGGCAGGGGCCTTCAAGCTGGCCGTACTCCTTCATGTCATAGCCTTCCTGTTTTTTGCAATGACCGGCGTCCTGATGGAACTGCATTTTATTTACTTCATCGGGGTGGGAGGCACCGCAATAGCTCTTTTCTATCAGCACCTGATCGTAAATCCAAAAGATCTGAGCCGGATCAAGATGTCTTTCTTCTCCATGAACGGCCTGATCAGCCTGATCATTTTCTCAACCACCTGGCTTGATCTGATAATTTTTTAAAGAACAGTCTCTAGATCATTCCCCGAGCAATACTCGCGGCCCCGATCATCGGCGCTTTGAGGTTCGTCACCACCTGGACCGGGATATCGCCAAGCAGGGATGACATCCTACCTTTATTAAGGAAGGTCTTAAGAAATGCCTGGGAATCAAGGAGATCGGTGATCCGTGGCGGAATACCGCCGCCGATATAAACTCCGCCCAGGGCCATGGTCTTTAAGGCCAGGTTGCCCGCCTCGGCGCCGAGGATAGCGACAAACATCTCCAGGGTTCTGCGGCAGAGGTAAAAAGACTTATCCTTATTCAAAGCTGCATCGATTATTACCCGGCTTGGATCGGCTTCATCTTCAAACCTTTTAACCAGCCAGCCAGGCTCAGCTTCGCTGTTAGATTCTTCGAGGAACTTGTAGATATTGACCAGACCAATAGCGGAGCAGACCTGCTCATAGCTGACGTGACCGATCTCGTCCTGCAAATAGGCGAGCAGATCAAGTTCAAGGGAATTGGAAGGGGCAAAATCACAATGGCCGCCTTCGGAGGCATGGGAAATAAAAGAATGACTGGCATCGTCCCAACATAAATATGCTTCACCCAGACCGGTACCGGGAGAAAGCACAGCCATATTCATCCTGTCCCGCCTTACTCCTTTATTCAGGGTATAGAGATCCGTTGCCGGCAGAAGAGGGACCGCTGCGGCCATTGCTTCGAGATCGTTGACCAGCTTCACCGTTCTGACAGATATATCTTCAGCCAGAACGTCCGAATCAATGAGCCAGGGCAGATTGGTAGTGGTGGAACGCCCATCAATAACCGGGCCGGGGACCCCGATACAGGCCAGTTCGATCTTAAAGGAGCAGTGCTCAAGAAAGGAGTTGATCATCTCGGCGGCGGCCGGAAAATCTTTGCTGACCAGGGTCTCCTCCTTAACCGGGGTAAGAGATAGCCCTCCGGCAGGGAAAACACCCAGTTTTACCTTCGATGCGCCGATATCAACCGCCAGGATGTATTTTTCAGCATTCATAAAGCCACCTCTGATCCGTAAATATCCTATACGAAAGTATCCAATAAAAACGGGTGGTTTGTCAAAATAATAGTCAGTAAAGTTGAAGGTTGCCTTAACTGATTATCAAAGTTATGTTCTTACCTGATAATGCAAACAGCTAAAAATTAAGTCCAAAAACTCTCGGAGATAAGTGCTATGAGCGGCAAGATGGTTAAACAGGAATTCATGATAATGGTGGCCGTGATAGCTCTCGTGGTCGGTTTCATAATCGGGGTGGTTTTCAGCAGCAGTCAATCGACCCAGGTTGTCAGGACAGTTGCTCAACAACCATCACAACAGTCTCCAGGTTTAGCCCCGGATCAAGCTGTCAGTATTCTCAATCTCGAGAAAGAGGTGGCTGCCAATCCTGAGAACACCCAGGCCTGGACCAGTCTGGGTCATATTTATTTTGACACCGGTAACGCTCCTAAAGCAATCAACGCCTACAACAGAGCCCTTGCCCTTGATCCAAGCTCGCCCGATGTCTGGACCGATCTTGGCGTCATGTACCGACGCAACAAACAGCCATTCGAAGCGATCAAAGCCTTCGAGAGGGCAACCAGTCTTAATCCCACCCATGAACAGGCAAGATTCAATACCGGCATAGTGCTGATGTACGATCTTAACGACAAGACCGGGGCCAAAAAAGCCTGGGAAGAGTTGTTGACCATCAATCCTGTCGCCATGGCTCCCAACGGTCAAACGGTAAGGGAAATGATCGATTCTCTTGAATAGGGATCATCATTTCAGCCGGTCTTGCCCAGGGGATTGAGTCAGATCCTTCTCTGGTTAACGACCTTGCTTTACGACATAGCACAACTATACAGAAAAAAGCCCATCCTCAGACGATGGGCTTTTTTAATATCAGCTATTTGATTCCTTCAAGGGGATTGCTGTTGGCTTGATTCAGCTACTTTTGATCTTTGAAATACTGAGCAATAAAAGTATCTCAAAACAACTTCCGGTTCCCCGGCCAGTATTACGACAAAGAAACTGGACTACACTACAACTGGAACAGATACTACGATCCAAGTACAGGACAGGAAGGGACCTGACTCCTGGTCCAATTGGACTGGCCTGGTGGGTTTAATCTGTATCTGGATGCTGGTGGGAATCTGGTTGTTCTAGTTGACCCAGAAGGGTTAGCACCGTAGGTTGGGTTAAAGAATGAAACCCAACAATCCCAAAGAAAGACACCAGCACCAAACTGGCGTGCTGGCTTGAATCTGTCGATATACTGGTGAGACTCTTAATCATCAGTAATAACTATTCAGCTAGCAGAGCATTCCTTCCCGTTAA
>CBDVDF010000056.1:0-8004 GCA_965372675.1 uncultured Desulfobacterales bacterium | reverse complement strand
CATGTTTCTTACAGCGGTATTTGTCCCGATTGCCAGCAAGGCTCAATGCATTAGTCCCGGCGCGATCTTCCACCTGACTACCGGTGTATCATCTGAGAAAACCCTTCACTCTTTCTCCAGACTATCCATATATTCCTGCCACTCCTGGGGCAGCATGGTTTTCTTTTTTGTATTACATTCCTTGCAACAGGCAACAAGATTGTTCTTTTCACTGCGTCCGCCCCTGGTCAGCGGCACTACATGATCCATGGTCAGATTGGACGGTTTGCTGCTCTGACCACAATAATAACAACGTCCTGCCGCGACCTTATTCCGCCACCAGCGGCTTTTCCGCAGTTCACGAGCACGGCCCTTCTCACGCCTGATCAGTTCGTCGTCCACCCCGTCAAAAGATATCCCCTCTTCCCAGCCCATTCAGACGATATCCCCCAACAACATACTGCGTACGGCACCGATCAAATACAATGAACCGGCAACACAGATCAGATCATTACTATCGGTCATCTGCCGGGCCGTATCGAGGGCTTTCTTGACACTTTTACTCCCGACCGCCCTTTCCCGGTATTCAGGCGGTAATGCCTCGATCAGCATCTCGGGCGTGGCCGACCGCTCCTCTTCCGGCCTGACAAAAATTATCAGTCTACAGAGAGGGACGATCATTGCCAGGGCCGGAGTATAGTCTTTGTCGGCCATGCTTGCCCAGATCATCACCAGATCACGAAAATCATCGCGGCAACTAAAGTATTCGCTCAGGCTTTTAACGCCGGCCGGGTTATGGGCGCCATCAAGCAGGTATTGGCGATAGCCATCAAGATCATGAACATCGAGATCTGCACAGTCAACCTTGACCAGCCCCGGTTCCGTCAGGCAAAAACTTTCCAGGCGACCGGGCCAACGCACCTCAGGCAGGGCCTCCCGGATGGTCTGGTCGTCGACCGGAAAGCCCTTGTCGGCGAGGATATCGATAGCGGCCAAGGCCACGGCCACATTGTCCACCTGGTAATTGCCGGCCAGAGCGCCTTTAAGCCCATTTACCCCCCGACTACCGAGAAGGGCCCGGTAGGTCCAGGTGGTGGCGGTCTCGAACTCAGGGTAAAACTCCTGCCCGAGCACATAAAAAGAAGAGCCATTCTCAAGACAGGTGCTTTCCAGGACATGATGAGTCTCATCCGCTGACACCCCGGAAACCACCGGTACACCAGGCTTGATGATCCCCGCTTTCTCATAAGCGATATCACCCAGGGTTCTGCCAAGATGAACCTCATGGTCCATCGAGACGTTAGTGATGACGCTGACCAAAGGCGTTATGACATTGGTGGCATCCAAGCGCCCACCAAGACCCACTTCCATGATCGCAATGTCAACCTCCTGATCAACAAACCAGAGCAGGGCCAGAGCGGTGGTAAATTCAAAATAGGTGATCTGGCGACCATCGAGGGAGTCCCTGATCGTCGTAGCGTGCCTGGCAAAATCATCCTCAGATATGTAGCTGTCGTTTACCCGAAATCTTTCCCGGACCGAAGATAGATGAGGCGAGGTATAAAGCCCGACCTTGTAACCGGCCTTGGCCAGAATGGTCAGCAGATTGACCGACACCGAACCTTTGCCGTTGGTCCCGCCGACATGGACGAACTTGAGCTGGTCATGGGGGCGCCCTAAACTCTCCAGAAAGGCGGTCATCGAATCCAGGCCAAGTTTGATCTTGAAAAATTGCAGCTCGTCAAGATAAGACCAGGCTTCCTGATAATCCATCAATCCACAACCTCCAGTTTAGCATAATCCAGATGCAGGGTTTTACGGCCATGCCGCGGGAAAAAGACCTCGACAGAACGGTTGCCGGCCATTTTTTCGACCCTGCCTTCACCGAAGAACGGGTGGCGCACTGTTGTACCCTCCTGCAGGAGTTTTGGGTCTTTGACTACCCCGGAATTCCTGCCGACCGTACCGCCGAACCGGGAAGTGGGGCTCATTGAGGTGGCCACTGATGCCGGCCTTACGCCGGTATCCAGTAGAACAGGTGAAAGCTCGGCGAGAAATGGTGACATGCCGCCAACCTGGGTCTGACGGTCAAAGGACATTACCTCGCGAGGATACGAAAGATAAAGCATCTTGCGGGCCCGGGTAGCGGCCACATAGAACATCCGTCTCTCCTCTTCCCATTCCTCTTTCATAAAGGGCTGACAGGCAGGAAAACGTCCGGCCGCCAGGTTGATGATAAAGACATGGTCCCATTCCAGCCCCTTGGCGGAATGGATGGTCGAGAGGATCAGGCTTCCCCCGCTACCATCGGCAGAGCCATTCGTCGCCTGGGGTGGATCCAGGGCGGTATCGTCCATCAGGGACTGGAGATCTTGATAACCGGAGATCAGCTGCCGCATCTGCTCGAGATCGCGATCCCTGGTCGGATAATCATCATGATAGATCCTTTCGAATATCTCGCGATAATATTCCATGACCAGATCGAACATGGCCACCGGCTTCAGTCCCTGAAGCTTCTCCATCATCGCGACGAGTTTCTTTAAACCTTGCTGCCAACTCTTGCCGGCCTTAAACCGCCCAACCGCCGTCAGCGGATCATCGGCGGAGCGGATCTCTTCCAACACCTTCCGGGCGGTCTTCGGTCCAACCTTGTCAAGCAGAAGCAGGATACGGTTCCAGGCCAGATGGTCCTGCGGGTTATTGACCACCCGCAGATAGGAAAGGACGTCCTTGATATGAGCAGACTCGGTAAGTTTTAAGCCGCCACGCTTTTCAAAAACAACCTGCCGGTTGGTCAGTTCAAGCTCCAGTTTGTATGAATGAAAGCCTGAACGAAAAAGGACCGCAACCTCGTTAAGCTCTGTGCCCTGGTCCCGGAGATCAACGATCCGCTCGGCGACCCATCGGGCCTGGGCGCCTTCGTCCCAGGCTGCCTGCATTAGCGGCTTGCTGCCGCCCTCGATATTACTGTAGAGCTTCTTGCTGTATTTCTCCTCAGCCTTGTCTATTACGGCATTGGTCAGGGCCAGAATAGCCTGGGTGCTGCGATAATTCTCTTCCAGCTTAATAAGCTTGGTTCCCGGGAATATTTTGGGGAAATCCATAATATTCCTGAAGTTCGCCCCCCGAAAACTATAGATAGATTGGGAATCATCGCCAACCACCATCACATTATTATGACCCGAAGCGATCAGGCGGACGATCTCGGCCTGGATCGGATTGGTATCCTGGTATTCATCGACCAGAACATGTTTAAAACGCCCGGCGATCTCTTCACGAACCTTGGGGACATCGGTCATGACCCGCTGGAGATTGACCAGCAGGTCATCATAGTCCATCAGGCAGTGTTCGAATTTGAATTTCCGGTAATGATCAAAGATCCGCTCCAGATCCTGACTGTATTCATGGAGATGGCTGAACTGTTCATCGATGGTCGTCGCCAGATCGACACATTTATTCACCGACCGGGAAAGAAGATTGCAGATCACTCTCTTGGAGGGAAAGCGCCGGCCGGAACCGCCCAGTTCCAACGAGGACTTGATCAGGTTGATGATCCCCTCCGAGTCTGAACGGTCAAGAATAGTGAAATTGGGGGCGAAACCGAGATGATGACCATGTTTACGCAACAGAACGTTGGCCATTGAATGAAAGGTGCCACCGGTGATCCTCTGTCCGGAACCACGGATCAACCTGCCGGCCCGATCGGTCATTTCCTGGGCGGCCTTGCGGGTAAAGGTCAGCAACAGGATATTGTCGGCCGACACTCCCTGCTCGATCAGATAAGCCATCCGATAGACCAGGGTGCGGGTCTTACCGGTACCGGCCCCGGCAATGACCAGGATTGGCGCGCCCATGCTGGTCGCGGCAGCCAACTGAGCTTCATTAAGCTCGCTGCGGTCGAAACTTTCTGCCGGGCCTTTTTTCTGGCCGGACGATTTTGAAACAAAGAGAGACTGCTGCATAAAATGTCTTATTCTCTGATCTGAGAAATGCGGGAAACGCTCCCTGAATGGGCAGGCCTGCACCTGTCCGGCTACTATTAAATGGAACAGCTCAATCTACCACAGCGGCAGCGGTGGTGCAATGGCAGGCTGGATAGCACAAGCAAATTGGATTGACGCTTCTCCTCTCTCTAGTTATGTTGCTCTTGCTGTCCCCGTAAAGGACTATTAAATAATGTGGCTCTATATGAAACTTTGCTTAGCAACTGGATCCCGGCTGAAAACATGCCGGGATGACGGGCCAATTTTTTAATCGTCATTCCGGCAGGCTTCTAGCCGGAGGTAGCACAGACTCCGATCCATAAATCAACGAGCGGAAAAAGATTTTCAGCTGAGTTTTCTTAATAGCCACAGACGTTAAATAAACTATCCCAAAGGAAGAAGAGCCGCATGACAACCGAGCAATTCCAGGAAATATTTACCGCAGAAACCCTTAGCAACCTGTTTCCAACCAGCCGGGCCAACGATTTTTTTGAGGCGCTGTACGGAGATGTCGAGGAAGGCGTTTATGACATCAATCTCGCCTATGAGGGTTTCTCATCCGCAGAGAACACCCTGCAGTTTCTGCTGAACTTATCCGAACGGCCGGACAAATGTCTGGCCTGCCATCTCACCTATGGCCTGCCGGAAGTTTTTTCCAGGCATCCGATCATTAATGTGGCTGGAGTAGTGGCAGAGATCGACAAATTACTGGGTGACCAGGCAAACTGCGGTTCCTGGCGACTGGAACCGACCCGGACCATTTCCGGAAATCTCTATGCAGTACCGCTGACCATTGAGATCTCCGGATAGACCTTGCGGTAACGGACTGAAAGTCCAGCTTTTGACCGGCTATAAGCCGCTTTCCAACTACATGAACCGCAGAATATCGAACAGGTAGCGAAGACTCCGAGGAATAATGAATGATGAAAGGTGGAAGAGTCCTTATTTGAAAGAGTACACTCCAAGAGTACTTCTTGCAGGGCGCCTCGGAGTGTCACTGGCGCTCCCTTACCTTTTCGATATTCTAAATTCCTGGTGACCTCGATATTCAATAAAAAGAAGCTGCTGCTAGCTGAAGGCGGGGGCTTAAACAGGAACAGTTACCTCAGCTGAATATCTCCGCCAGCATCTCAAAAGACCCGACATCGTCCGGCCGATGGGCATCCGAGCCGGCAGCCAAAGGGATATTCAAGCGTAGCGCCTCCTCGATTATCTGCCGCTCCGGAAACGGCTCCCCCCGCATTCGACAGCCGGAGGCGTTGACCTCCAGAGCCAGCCCCCTCGTAGCCATAGCCGCAAGGATAGTGGTGATCTGTCGACGGTGAGCTGCGGTCAAGCGGACTTCCGGATGATAGCGCATGGCAGCATCCAGATGGCAGACCACCTCGGCCGGCACAGTTTCTACAGCCTCAAGCATGGTGTCAAAATAAGCCGAAAGGACCCTGTCAACGCCAAGTGCACCAAGGGCCTCCATATTATATTTCTTGCGGCTGACCAGATTATAATGCTGGTCGCCGATCCGCATATAATGATATGAAATAGCGACCCGGTCCCAGTCACGTTCGGCCAGCTCCGCCAGGATCTCCTCACGACGGTCAGGGTTATAACCGACCTCAACCCCGAGGCCGATAAAGAGCTGCTCTCCATATTTGTCCTGTAGCCGACGGCCTTCAGCGAAGTAATGGTCAAAATCAGCCCTGGTCAACCAGCTGCACTCGAAATAGTTGATCCCTGCTTCAAGATGCTCCAGAAAATAGAGTTTCTGCAGACCTTTATCAATGGCAGCCCGGACGTAATCTTCCATGGAGCCGGAGGCATGGTGACAAAGAACAGTATGAACATGACCATCTGTCTTCAGATCTATCACAATATTCTTTTTGATTTCCATCGAACTGCGGCCCTTTTTATAGCGTGGTTGGGATTTTATCTGTCATTTCGAACGAATGTGAGAAATCTTGTCTCCTGAGTTATAGATTTCTCCCACCGGTCGAGGTAGAGAAGACTCCGAATGACAAGCTTGCGTTGTTTAATCAATAAATCAAAAGGTTATAGTGAAGCCATATCAAATTGACTAAAACTTAGTGGTAATCAGAATATTTTTTTGTCTCCGTCTGCCGAAAAAGGCCTGGACTAAAAACGGCACGCCCTTGTTCAGAACGTGCCGGTCAACAATTGCTATTAAATAAAAGGCTCAGGCATTCCCACGGGGGAAATAATGAACCACACCGTTAATCTCGGAGGTATCACATACCTCTCCTCAACCAGGATCGAAATATCCTTCGAACGCTACGACCGGACCCGCCAGAGCCTCACCACCGAACAAATGGTAGACAATGGTCTGGACCCCGGCAAGATCAACCCTCTTTTCTAACTGTTTATATTTCAAGCTTACCTCCGGGTTAAATTAACTTGCACTTCAAATACAAATAGTCATTATTCCTGACTTGGCAAATCAAACCACTGGAGGTCAAACTCGGTAGTTTGAGAAAGAAAACGAAAAAAAAGGAGAAAAGTAGAGACAAGACCAAAGGTCAAAAGCGAGCTTGACCCCTTTTTTTCTCTTTTCTTTTCTGGTGCACGGTTTGTCGTGCCCCTACCATGCAAAATCGCAAGATATGCCGGTCAGAGACGCCGCAGGGCAACCCGTAAAAATTCAAAGGATATTCTCTCCTGTTCAAGGCGCAGGGAATCCGCCAGGCTGTTTTCTCTTATCTCGTTATAAAGTTGGCGCTCTTCCCCGTCCAGACGCAGCAAATCCTTGTTTGTTGGGCTTGTCTCCGTTCCCCATTGCGGCCTATGGGCCAAAAGGGTGGCCCGATCCATAAGGAGGGAAGCGGCCTGGGGGAAGTATGATCTTATCTGGTCCAGCATGGCGAAGCCGTGGCTGTCGAGATCGCCCCAGTAGGCTATTTTTTTATCCTTGAGCCACTCGACTGCGGCCAGGCGGTCGAGACCGTAGCCCAGGCCGAAAATTACTATCGCCTTGGGGAAATCGGGGAAGGCCAGACCGTTAATCATATTCTCGGTGATAAACACCTGTTCCACCGGCATATTGAGGAGGGCAAACTCATCTGCCGGGATCTGCAGATCGGTGAGACCCTGAATATATAGCCCCGCGTCCAGGATACGAAAACGGACCTGAACCGGCTTGGCGATAAAACCGTAACGCTCTGCAAAACCGGCGGCGCCCCTGGCCTCTTGATTGATATTCTCCGGCGGCAGGGCCATATCCAGGAGTTCGCTGAGTAGTTTCCGGCGCTGCTCGATGAATTTGGTATCGACTCCGGCAATATCGAGCTGGCGCAGGTAGATACCGGGCCGGGGGTTATGCCGCGCGAAGGCCAAGATGGCCAAGAGGCGGGGCCACTCTTCGCCGTGTTCAAGAACCTTTAACGGCCTCTTCTTCAGCCAGGGCAGTAGTTTTGGGCAGGCGGTAATTATCTCGCCGCTGATCCGCCGGAATTTTTCCGCCTCTTTGTTCTTGCCGATTACCCCAAGGGCATCGGCCTCATGATTGAATATGGCGGCCACCGGTATCTTCTGGCGGCCTAACTGCCGATGGTTCACCTCCCGGTATTCCAACCCATAGCCCCTGGCGGCAGCTTCCAGTTGTTGCAGCCATTCTCTTGCCTCAGCAAACGAGTCCCCCAGCTCCCCGGTATTGGGATGTTTAATGGGCAGACGCAAGGGAAAGAGGGGTTCATCTTCAAGATACGCCCTTAAAAACAGGCCCCGCTGCCATTTACGGCGCAGGGTGTCTGCCAGATCAGCGGGGCTGGTCCAGTTCATGAACTACGGGCCTCTCGTTCCTTCTGGTATTCCTCGATGGTCAGGCTCCGCAGAAATGACTCCCGTCCCCCTTCATTGTGGACAAATCCGACACTATTGACGAAGGGTTCGATGATGTGAATCTTCTGGAGGGGGGTGACTATCAGAAGCTGCAGGCAGAGTTTCTTGAAGAGTTCCAAGCCGTAACGGGCCGATTCATCAGAACCCCGGCCAAAGGCCTCGTCGATCACCACAAAACGGAAGCTGCGAGAAC
>CBDVDF010000055.1:0-8032 GCA_965372675.1 uncultured Desulfobacterales bacterium | reverse complement strand
TTCAGCAGATGGCGGTTTCCGTTCATCGCAAGGGCAGGATGCTACTCCCGCCTTTTGAACATCACTTGAAGTTAGATCTCACCGGGTATCCCGATATCGGCTGGAAAAAACAACTTAGCCTCTGTGGGCGTATTCTGGCTATTGCCGATGTTTACGATGCCCTGACTTCCCCGCGGGTTTATCGCAAAGAGGCAATGAGTGCTGATCGTGCTCTAGGCCTCATGCTGCAAGGGTCCGGCACGGTTTTCGATCCTATTCTCCTCAAAGTGTTCATTAAGATGCTCGGGGTATATCCTATCGGTACTCTGCTGGAACTGGATGGAGGGGAACTGGCCCTGGTATCAAAACGGTCGACTTCGGATGATCTCTCTCGTCCCTGGGTGGTTTTGCTCAAGTCGGATGGAAACAGCGGCTACCTGGGTGGAGAGGAGATCGATCTGGCAGAGCAGGATGTTGCCGGAGAATACCGGCGAAAAATAGTCGCAAGTATGAACCCCAGCACTTACAATATTCAGCCTGCCGAAATTCTTACCTGACGGCAGTTATTTTAACGACCTAACGTGATGGTGGAAATAAGCTACATAGAAGAAGATCTCGAATCAGAACTGCCGGCTGTCGAGCTGAAGGCTGCCGAAGAGGCGGCCTATGCTCTCCTGATGGCGATCAGGAACTACGGCCTTTTTCCTCCTGGGCATGCCAGTACCAAAAACATGCTCGGTGGTCTTACCAAGACGATCAATCTGTTCACCAAGGATTATGGCGAATTGCGGCTTGAGATCGAGAAGAACCGGATTCTCTACAATAGTGAAAAAGTCTACGAGGAAGCCAATCATGATGACAACCCCGCCTTTATCTTTTTCAGGGATGGAGTAAGGATCCTTGAGTTTCTTGAAGGTCTTGAGGGTCGTGAGATCGTCAGTTTTTTCACTATTGTTGATCATTACAAAATAATAACCGCAGAACCGGACGGAGACCTGGTCACCGATCTCTGGAGTGCGGATTTTCCCCATATCAACTATGAGGCCTCGGACGAACTGTGGGAAGCTGAGCCTGTCCTTGAATTCTCTCTGCTGAATCCTGATGCCCAGGAGCATATGAGTAAACGGGGGGGATTGATGGCCCGCGGCTTCAATATGCTCAAGAGCATGCTGGGCATTGAAGATGAACCGGTAGAGAAAAAGGAGTCCGTCTCTGCTGATAAGGGCCAGGCCCCGGAAGGTGAAAGAAGTGCAGAAACCGGTGGACCTGTTGACTGGACCGCTGCTGGTGATCGGGATATTGCTGGTGAATTGGGCGTCGCTACCGACTCCTTATCCGGTGAGGAGGAAGGGGAAGGCTATTCGGGAGAAGGTTTCGGAGAGGGCGCTGGAGAGGGTTTCGGGGAAGGTGAAGGTGATGGTTCCGGGGGGGGTGGGTTTTATGAGCCCGAACCGGAACCTCCGGTGGAGCTGGATTTTTGGGAAGCTTTAACCGGTAGTCTGGATGTAGAAGAGGAAGATACATCTACTGAAACGGCTCCCGGCTCCGTGAGCGGTAAAGGTGGCGGGGCGAAAAAGGTTGGCAAGGAAAAACGTTCCTCCAGGATCGGCAAGAAGAAAAGTAAGGGACCAGTCGGCAAGGGTGGCGGGCCTGGAGGACACAGGACTGCAGACGCGGCGGCCCGTATCTCTCGGGGCAGGCAGGATAGCAATGCCCCGGTTGAGACTGATTATATAGGCATTTCCATTGCCTCGGTCGAACCCGGGCACAGCCTCTGGGATTTCAGCGAGGAAGAGCAGCGGACCATTGAGAATATGGTCCGGGAGTATGAAGAGGGCTGCAATAACACCGATGCTATCGAGTTCCTGATGCTGATCATCCGGGAAGAGGAAGAACCGCATGTTTTCGAATCGATAATAAACTTCATGAGGGAGGAGTTTCGGATCATCCTCACCGAGCAGAACTTCAGGATTGCCTATGTAATGCTGACCAATCTCAGGGACTTCCGGGAAGAATTCAAAGAAAGTCGAAGCTGGACTACGCCGGTTATTGATGAGTTCTTTGAGGATATCGGCGAAGCGGAGATCCTCGAAGTGTTGTTGCCGATCTGGCCGGAATTGCCGACCTTTGATCAGAACAAGCTCAAGGCTTTTGCCGCCGTATTGCAGTTGTTGCCTGCCAAGGCGGGTGAATCGCTGGCCACTATATTCTCTAAGGTTGAATCTGCACAAGGTCGGAGCATCATGGCTGATTTGATCGCCAGTTTTGCCAGCCGTGACCGCCAGGTACTTGAGGAATTGCTGAGCCGGCCAGAAGAGGAGCTGGTTCTGAGACTTCTCAAAGTTCTGGTCGCCCAGCCGGACGAGATGGTAGCTGAGCGGCTGTTATACAAAGTAATCGGCCATCCTAAGGAGCAGGTGAGGAGCAGGGCTCTGGATATTCTTGTCGAGCGGGAGTCGGAATATTTTGAGAAACTGTTTCAGCTGACCAGTGATCCCAGCCAGGAGATCAGGGGCAAAGTTTTTGCCTATCTGGAGGAGTTCAGGAGCAAGGTCCTGGAGAGGTTGTTTGTTGACTTTATGGTAACTGACCGTTTCCAGAGACAGGAACGTGATCATATAGAAGCCTGCTATAAGACATTGGGGAAATGTGGTTCCGATAATTCCGTAGAGATGCTTGAAAAGATCCTCTTCAGCCAGGCTTGGAATTTTGTGGCCGGGCTCGGGACTCCTGTGCACCGCAATGGCGCGGCTGTTGCCCTGGCTCTGATCAAATCGCCGGCCAGCCTGAAGGCTCTGAATAAAGCTGAAAAGAGCGCGGTCCCCCATATAAAGAAAGCTTGGCGGAAGGCTACCGGTAATTAACTTATGAGCGATAAACTTAAAAAAGCCGGTCAGATCGGTGCGGTTGTGCTGTTCCCCCGGGAGGAACTGTTGGCTGCACTGCACAGCCTGGTACAGACAGTGCAGATCCACCAGGAGAATAACGAGCTGGTGATAAATGGGGTCAGGCGTTTTCTAAAAGTGGTCTACGAACTGATGGAAGATTCTGAGGACCTTACTATCCAGTGGTCCAAGGGTAGGTTCTACGTTCAGGAGGAAAAAGTCGTTCATCGTCGTGAATCCTCTAATCTTGTTGATAACATGCTGAAATTCTTCGAGAAAAGAGGGTTGATGGGTCTGAGGATCTACCCGGTCATCGCTGATACCACCCTGGAGGATATTGTTAAATTCGCCCGTTACCTGAACGATGCAGTCCGCCATAAAAATCCGATGGACTGGTTGGTTTTGGGGCTCGAGGAAGAAAAGATCGAGTGGGTCGCGGTTCTACAGCCCGAGGTGGCTGATTCAACTAGTGCTACTCCCGGCCTTAAGGTTGGGCGGGGTGGCAAAGGTGGTGGTTCCGGTGGCGAGGGCTCCGGTGAGGGCGGCCCTGGTGATCAGGCTGGCGATGAGGGCCAGGCTGGCACCGATGATCATGGTGTGGTGGGTTCGGAAAGCAGCAAGGTAGAGGTGCCTGGCCAGAGGTCACCCCGGAAAGTTTATGCCTATGCGCTTGAATCAATGAAAGAAGTTGCCGACAAGATCTCGGGGAACCAGCGGGCCGGGGTAAGGAATGCAGTCAGAATAGTCCACAATATGGTCGAGGAAGTCGTTCTTCAGGAACAGCCTCTATTGCTGGCAATGAGTACGATCCGGGTCTATGACGACTATACTTTCAGCCATTCGGCCAATGTCGCCATTCTTGCCATGTATCTTGGCAAGCAGATCGGAGTATCGAAAGAAACTCTGGAATGTCTGGGAATCTGCGGTCTGTTTCACGATCTTGGCAAGGTCATTATCCCCCAGGATATCCTCAATAAAAAAGAGCCGCTGACCGAAGATGAATTTAAGGAGATCCGAAAGCACTCCCTGAACAGCGCCAGGCTTATATTACGATTGAGGGCTTCCGCCAGCCGGAAGGCCCGGATCGTCCTGCCGCCTTTTGAGCATCATTTAAAATTTGATCTTACCGGGTATCCCGATATCGGCTGGAAAAAACCGATCAGTCTGCCGGGTCGGATATTGGCGATCTGCGATGTCTATGATGCTCTGACTTCGCCGAGGGTGTACCGTAAGGAACCGATGAGTGCCGATCAGGCCCTGGGCATAATGCTCGAAGGGTCCGGAACGATCTTTGATCCGCTGTTGCTGAAAGTATTCATCAATATGCTCGGGGTGTATCCGCTGGGTACTCTGCTGGAACTGGACACCGGTGAGATCGGTCTTGCTTCTAAGCCTCCTTCGACTCATGTGATGAATCGTCCCTGGGTCCTGTTGTTGCAGCCTGACGGTCAGGGTGGTTTTGAAAAGGACGAGGAGGTCAACCTGGCCGACAAGGATTCTTCCGGTTATTACTATCGCTCCGTAACCGGCAGCGTAAACCCGGCGGTCTTCAATATCCAGCCTGCTGAATTTCTTACTGCCTGACCGATCTGCTCTTTCCTGAAAGATTTTCGTCCTCGTTTTGCCTTGAAATCAAGAGGGGTTTCTCGATGAAAAGCATACGAGAGTATCATCGTCGGAAAAGAGAGCAGGCTGTGCGGCGATACGAAAAACATCGGCGCCGTAATTGTCTTGCCCGGCCCGGGGTCCATGATTTTGTAGTAGTCCTTGATAATCTCAAACAATCTTTCAATATTGCTAAGATATTTAGAAGTGCTGATGCCATGGGTGCGGCGGCGGTGCATCTGATCGGCACTGATTTTTTTGACCCGTCTCCGGCCAAGGGCTCTTTCAAGTGGGTGCCGGCCGTATTTCATGATGATTTTTCCTCCTGCTATAAAGAATTGCAAGAAGGTGGTTTTCAGATATTCACTCTGGAACCCGAAAAAGGACAATTGCTCAATCAGAGCAACTTGTCCGGGAAGAGTGCGTTTGTTTTCGGACATGAAGAGTTCGGGCTCAGTTTTGAGAGAGATGACTATCCGGAGATCAAGCAACTTACCATCCCGCAGTTCGGTAAAGTGCAGAGTCTGAATGTCAGTATATCTGCCTCGATAGTCATGTATGAATATGTCAGGCAGTCCAGTTGCCGGGGCATGGCTTCTGCTGCTGGTTAAGAAAGTATCTTCTTTGATGGTCTCGTCAAAAGTATCCAAAGGGACATAGCCATTTTCTTTAGCCCGGGAACATAAGGAAAGAAGGATGAAAAGGATAGATGATTGCCTGCAGGGCTGTAGCCATGAGATGGCTGAGGTCCTGAGAGCCGCCGCGGCTGCCGCTCTTGAGGGAGGGGATATCATCCGGGAGATGTATGAAAATCCCCATCAGATCAGGCTTAAAGGGGTTATTGACCTGGTGACCGAGGCGGACCTTGCCTCAGAAAAAGAGATCCTGGCGATCCTTGAACAACGGTTTCCCGGTAGTGCGGTGTTGGCGGAGGAGTCCTCTGCCGATTATGCGGAGATGCCTGGTGGCGCGCTCTGGATCGTTGACCCTCTGGATGGCACAACAAATTTCGCCCATGGCTTTCCGTATTTCGCGGTCTCTATCGCTTACAGCATTGACGGAATAAGTCAGGTCGGGGTCATCTATTGTCCTGTTCAGAACGAATTGTTTTGTGCCTTGAAAGGTGGAGGGGCCTGGCTAAACGGTCGGCCGATATCTGTTTCAGCAAGGGAGGTTTTGATCGAGAGTCTGGTAGGAACAGGTTTCCCTTACGCTATTGATGAGAAGCTTGATCCGGTGATCGCCCAACTACGGAAAGTATTACCGGTGGTCAGGGACGTCCGCCGGGCCGGGGCTGCGGCCCTTGATCTTGCCTATGTAGCATGCGGACGTCTTGACGGGTTCTGGGAGATGGATCTGAAGCCCTGGGACACAGCCGCCGGCCAGTTATTGGTCGAAGAGGCGGGTGGCAGGGTGAGTAATTTTATGGGACTGGACTGGACTCCTTATCAACCGGAAATTCTGGCCAGTAACGGCAAGATCCATCCCCTCCTTTCGGCGCTTTTCTGATCTTTTCTGCAAGTACTGCCAATTATCGGGGCGATAAAAGGCCCTGTCTAATAGCTTTCCTGAGATTTATTTAATCTTGACATCAGCAGTGGCAATTGAGTGTCACATCGTGGTATAATCAGGTTTTCTGGTTGTTTAGTTATTTCAATGGAGTTGTGTAATAACTATAAAGATTTCAGTAGCTTGTGGTTGTCGGTAGTGATGCTGGCAGTGTCTGTTCTGAGATATGGGAGTGATGGGGTATGGAAAACAAGCTGATCGTGGAAAATGCCTCGGAGGCGATCATCTCTGTTGAAAAGGCCGGAATGATCTCGTCTTGGAACCCTGCGGCTGAAAAGGCCTTCGGATGGAGCAGGGGAGAGGCGGTCGGGATGAGGCTTGATGACGCGATCCGGGTCGATGAGGATGAAGATCAGGGGGTTTTTCATAGCCTGGGACTTGCTAAAGAGGCTTCCGACAAGGTTCAGTTTGAAAGAGTGGTAAAAAGACCGGACGGCCGGACTGTCCCGTTTGAATTTGTCTCTTCCAATGTTCTGATCAAAGATGAATGGACGGCGTTGATATTTGCCCGGGAAATTACCGTACGCAGGCAGCGTCAGAAAGCACTTGTCGATGCCTATCAGAACCAGCGGATAATGAACGATATTCTCAGTGTTTCTCTGCTGCCGATCAGTTTCAACGAACAACTCGGCAAGATCCTTGACCTGATCCTCTCGATCGAAACCATTAAACTTTTGCCTAACGGGGCGATCCTGCTGGTCGGTGACCAGCCCGGGACCTTGTGCCTGAAGGTGGAAAGAGAATTCTCCGACCAGCAGAAAGCTACCTGTGCTGAGGTGCCGTTCGGCAAATGTCATTGTGGGAGGGCGGCCTCATCGGGGAAAATGCAGTATGTCGAGTGCATTGACGAAAGTCACGATTTCATCTTCGAAAAGATGAAACCCCATGGCCATTATTGTGTGCCGATCATCTATAATGACGCAGTCTTGGGGGTTATTGCCCTGTATATCCAGGAAGGGCACCGGGCCAACGATCTGGAGGTGGAGACCCTGACTGCCATTGCCAATGTGGTGGCCGGTATCGTTGAGCGGAGAAAGATGGAGGGGCAGCTTGAAGATCTTGTCGCGGGGATGCGGGAGACCATAAAAGATCTTGATAACGAGAGAACCTTCAATGAATCGGTTATTTCCAGTCTGGCCAGTGGTCTTCTGGTTCTCAATAATGAAAAAAAGATCCAGAAATGCAATCCGGCTGCTCGGCAGATCCTCGGTGATATATATGACGGAGATCTTGAACAGGGAGACCTGGAGGAGGTCTTGGGTTCTGAGGTGGCCGGCCTGATCATGACCAGGAGAGACTCGGGGAATATGGCCCGCAACGAGTTTGGCTTTCAGGATACGAATGGCCGGCAAAAGATCATTGAATATTTTGTGGTGGACAGGGAGGATGGTGCCGGCCATAAGCGGGGAAGTATCATTAATTTCCAGGATGTGACAGAATATAAGAAGATCCACGCCGAGATGGAGAAGATGAACCGTTTCAGTACCATCGCGGAGATCGCTTCGGCGGTGGCCCATGAAGTGAGAAATCCTCTGGCCGGGATCAGGACCATGTCGCAGGCCATTGATGAACAACTGACTGCTGGCGATGATAAGAAAGAATATATTGGCCGGATCATCCGGCAGGTGGACAGGCTTAATGTCATCCTCACAGATTTTTTCACCTATGCCCGGCCACCCAAGCCTGAAAAAAAGAAGGTGCAGATCCGCAGTATTATTGATGAGATCAGGCCCTTTATGCTTAATAGAATGTTTAAATCCGGGATCAGCCTGGAAGAAGAGTATTCAGAAGATCTGCCTGAGGTCCTGGTCGATCCGGGCCAGATCCAGCAGGTTTTTCTTAACCTGATGCTTAATTCGACCGATGCCATCAAGCATAATGGCACGATCAGCATCTGGGCCGAGGATATCGGCACAGACCGAAGCCGGTTCGGGCCGGATAAATATCCATGGCTCAAAGAAGATAGCCGGTACGTAGTGATCCTTTTCAGCGAT
>CBDVDF010000054.1:0-8087 GCA_965372675.1 uncultured Desulfobacterales bacterium | reverse complement strand
ACGGGGACGGCGCAAGGATCTGGACCACACCCTGAAGGCACTCTGCCTCGGCAAGACCCTTGCCTGCAAAGGCGATATTTTTCGCAACCACAACCTCAAGAACCTGGTAGAGGTGACGATCAGTTCCCATCCACGCGGTTTCGCCTTTGCCCGGCCGACCAGCGTGACCAAAGACACCCGTGAGCACGACATCTTCATCCCGCCCGGCTCTACAGCCACTGCCAACCATGGAGACCGAGCCCTGGTTCGGCTGACCAAGGCCCGACGGGACAAGCAGGAGGGCCAGGTTATCCGGGTCCTGGAGCGGGCCACCACTAATGTCGTCGGCACCTATCAGGCCAACGGGCTGCTGATCCCGGAAGATAACCGCCTCAACTACCAGGTCCAGATAACGGGCGGCAAGAAGGCTGGCGCCAAAGCGGGAGATGTCGTGGTCGCCGAGGTCCTGGATTTTTCCAGTACCGAGCAGAACCCGACCGGCCGGATCATCAAGGTGCTGGGCAGCGCCGATGACCCGTCGGTCCAGGCCGATATCGTCATCTACATTCACGACCTGCCCCACGAATTCAGCCACGAGACCCTTGCCCATGTCAAGAAACTGGATGGGAACATCACGCCTGAACCAGGCCGGGCCGACCTACGCGACATCCACCACTGCACCATTGACGGCGAAACCGCCAAGGATTTTGACGATGCGGTCGCGA
This sequence comes from uncultured Desulfobacterales bacterium, assembly GCA_965372675.1. Taxonomy (GTDB): domain Bacteria; phylum Desulfobacterota; class Desulfobulbia; order Desulfobulbales; family JAGXFP01; genus JAGXFP01. Next base: position 7,383 of record CBDVDF010000054.1, on the reverse strand, counting down.
TCGAAAAGATCGGCAAAAATTTCCGCCTCTATGTTTCGATCGCCGATGTCAGCCATTACGTGCGTCCCGGCACCCCGCTCGACCAGGAGGCCTATCAGCGCGGGACCAGCGTCTATTTCCCGGGCCGGGTGGTGCCGATGCTGCCGGAACGGCTGTCGAACGACCTCTGTAGTCTGGTCCCGGACCAGGACCGCCTGGCCTTTACCGCCATTCTCGACCTCGACCCGCAGGCCAAACTACTGGCCCGTAAATTCACCAGATCGATCATCCGCAGCCATCAGCGTTTCACCTACACAAACGTTTACGCCATTCTCTCTGCCGAACCAGAGGACGAGATCCGAAAGACCTACCGCTCTTTTGTCGATGATCTGGAAACCATGGCCGAACTGGCCAAAGCCCTCGGGAAAAAACGAACCAAGAGAGGCAGTATCGGCTTTGAGATCCCCGAACCGGAGATCGTTCTCGACGAGGAAGGTCACATTGATCACATCGCCCGTTCCCAGCGCAACCAGGCCCATAAAATGATCGAAGAGTTCATGCTGGCCGCCAATGAAGCGGTCGCCGGGGCCTTTTCCGAACTGGAAGATGGTGCCCACTTCGATTTTCTCTACCGGATCCATGAACGGCCCGATACCCTGAAGGTCGAAGAGTTCGTCGACTTCGCCAGGCAGCTCGGCGTCCCCCTGACCGGCAAACCGGACCAACCGCGCTGGTTCGCGGCGGTGATCGAGGCAGTCAAGGGCACACCCAAGGAATACATTATCAGCAACCTCCTGCTGCGGACCATGCAGCAGGCCCGCTATGCGCCCGAAAATGGCGGCCATTTCGGACTGGCCGCCTCGGACTACTGCCATTTCACTTCGCCGATCCGCCGCTATCCAGACTTGATGGTTCACCGGGCTTTACAGCAACTGATCAGCAGCGACAAGAAAAAAGGCGACCGCGCCAAGGCCACTTATGCCTCAGCCGATGAAGCAGGGCTTTTCCTTTCCGGTCGTGAGCGTACTGCGGTTGATGCCGAACGGGAGGTGGTACAGAGACTGCAGGTCCGTTACATGGCCAACAAGGTCGGTGAAGAGTTCGCCGGCATCGTTTCCGGGGTCGCCTCTTTCGGGCTCTTTATCGAACTGCTCGATTCCTTCATCAGCGGCGCCATCCCCATCGCCGACCTGACCGACGACTATTACGAGATCGACGAAAAGAGCCACCGGGTCCTCGGCAAGAACTCGGGCCGGATCATCCAGGTCGGTGACCAGATCCAGGTCCAGGTCAGCGAAGTGAACATCCAGCGGCGCCGGATCAACTTTACCCTGGCAGACTAGCAAAAGATGGACCCCGACCGCAGAATCCGTGCAGCCCTGGCCAACGTCGCCATCATCCTGGTCGAACCCAAATACCCGGAAAATATCGGCGCCGCCGCCCGCAGTGCTATGAACATGGGGATCTCCAGACTGATCGTGGTCAGACGAGAGGAACCCGACCGTGAAAAGATGCTGCGGATGGCCACCCATCATGCCGCCGCCCTGATCGAGAACCTTGAACTATACCGGGACCTGGAGACCGCCCTTGCACCTTTCTCGGTGGTGATCGGCACCGCCGCCCGCCAGGGCCGTCAGCGGCGACAACCCAGCACCCCGAGGATCATGTTTGAAAAAGTGATCCCGCTGCTGGCCGAAAATCAAACCGCGATCCTTTTCGGCCCCGAGCATCGCGGCCTGACCAACGATGATCTTAAATTTTGTAAATTCATCTCCTGCATCCCCACCGCCGATTTCAACTCACTCAACCTGGCCCAGGCCGTGGCAATCCATTGCTACGAGCTGTACCACGGCCTGCTTTTCAACGACGCCGAGCGTCAAGAGTTTACCCCGAAACAGGCGACCACCATTGAACTGGAGGGAATGTACTGCCATGTCGAGGAACTGCTGCGTGAGATCGAATTTCTAAGGGAAGACCGGGGAAAGGGCGAAGCCGACTACTGGCTGAACTCGATCAGAAAATTTATCGGCCGGCTACCGCTCCAGGCCAAAGAGGTAAAAATGATCCGGGGCTTCTGCAAACAGTTCCTCAGGTACGAAAAGGGCAAGACGGGATCTTAACCCTGCCGGGCCACCTACTCAGTCATCCCACCTCTTATGGAGCCATGACTGCATCCGTCAAAAATTGAAGTTTTCATTTTTATCTATGACCTCTCCCCAGTCATTGGCTTAAAAGATGTTCTCTCCACTTATTACTATTCTCAATAGCATAATAACAGACGTATCAAGAATAAAGATTTGCTCCACCCCGTGGGTTTAGTTAACCAATCTTACGAATAACTGCCATTGCTGTATCATTCATCATTTTTTCAACATTCGACAGCATTTGAATCGTCTGTTGTTGTTTTTTCAACATATTCTGCAGCTCGATATTAGCTAACTGGCTATCATCACCACTTGTACCTTCCTCCTGGTACAGAAGTTTTACTTCCTGTTTCAGCCCTTTTATTTGTTTTTCGTATTTCCGCAACTCAAAAGATGCATTAATCAGGGCTGACTTATTCTTGAGCGGATTTTTTTCTAATTCGGCAATCTTTTGCATTATCCCGTTAATCTCATTAAGAGTCCTCGTCACATTACTGATAACCTTCCTTTTCTTCGGTGAAACCTTGAGCTGATTCACCAGCCTGACAGACTCGGTCCTGACCTGATTCCAGTTAGACAAGCTTGCTTTGCTTAAGATGGCCGCATTATAATTGGGTCGGCCAGTGGTAACCGGCCTGGCCGGCTTACCAGTTGGTAATCCGCTGGCCCTGGGCGTTTTATTCTCACCCCATCCAAGCGGATTAGCGCCGCCTGACACTGTCGGATCGACAGATTTTATCGGTTTGACTGATCTCTGTCCATGTTGCTGGGAGCCCGAAGCCTTTTCCTTTACCATAATTGCACTTGAACTCTTGGTCGTCTGCTTCATCGGGCTCAAAGAAGGCCTCATTTCTTCTTTCTTCTCCTGAGCCTGAACAGCTACGGCGATAAACAAAAGCGCTCCTATGAACAACAAATAATTTTTCATTTTATCCTCCTGGCAGTTCTCTTTATAGAAAACCCTACAATTAAACATCTGCTTTTATCAAGCCTAATACCCATGGACGGCCACCCTTTTTAAGAAAAAAATAGCAACCGATTTCCAGGTCAGCCTGTAGTAAATTTTTTTCTACTGGAATGGTCGGTGATAAAAAAGGTTGCCTTGGTCTCCGGGATTTTATATAAGACAAAAAAGGTCTCACATAAAATCCTCTCGGGGGAGAGTCTTGGAAATATTGTTATGAGGTTGAATAATGAAACTCACCAGAGCAGGTGAATACGCGGTTCGCTGTGTGTTGTACCTGGCCAGCCAGGGCCGGGGCAAACTGGTCAGCCGCCGGGTAGTTGCCGCCTACTTTGATATCCCGGACAAGTTCCTGGCCAAGATCGCCCAGCAACTGGCCGGGGCGGAAATAATCGAGATCAGGCAAGGCGCCCGCGGCGGCTATGTCCTGATCCGGGACCCAGCTTCCCTGACCATGCTGGAGGCGGTCGAGGCGATCATCGGCCGAATATCACTGAACGACTGTGTGGACGATGGTGATAGCTGTCCCTCCAGTTCCAACTGTGCAGTCAACCGGGTCTGGACCAGGGCCCGCAACCAGCTCCGAGAGATCCTGGCCGGGGTGACTTTTGCTGGCCTGCTCAAAGAAGACTCCTGTTTTATTTTCCCCAAGCCTGAACAACTTGACATTACCAGGGGTGTTAAAGGATAATTTTTTATCATGTCAAAAAATCCAAAAAAAATACTGCTACTCGGCTCAAACGTCCTGATCAGCAATCTGCCGGTCAAAGAGGTCAGCCTGCAGCACGAAGGCAGTCTCCCCGCCTATGGCTACAACCCCGGAGACTCCCTTGAGCTTCTGGCCGGCCAGGTCTCCCTCGAACAGGGGCGCCAGGAACAATGCCTGACCTGGCTTGAAACCCTCCAGAAAGAGAACGGCCCGGCCGCGGAGATCAGCAGCCGGACTTACGGCGATCCCAAAGAAGTTTATCAGTTGTTCAGACGCCGCAATACCGGGCCCGACGATCCTGAGCGCGGCTGGTTCATGTTCCACCAGATCCTGCCGCCTGAAGGACGCAGCGAAAAGGAACTGCCTCTGAATATCGATGGTAGTGACCAGGAGATCTTTACCGGCAACAACGGGATCATGATCATCGACGACGGCGGCAAACCGCCTTCGGTGGCCAAGAAACTAAAAGAACAGAACCCGGCCGCCTGGGTGATCGGCATGGGAATAAGCATCGCCCACTGGCACGAATGGGCCGAACAGTTCGGCGATGATTTCTGTCTGTTCTGCCGCCTGGCCGACCTTGAAACCACCAGAATGGAAATGGACAGCGGCCTGATCTGGGAAACTTTGGTCGCCATGACCTTAAGGGCTATCCAGTCATCCGAGGTCGGCCTGTGGGACAAGCAGAGCAGGTCTTTCCGCTGTCATATCGTTATCGAGATGTTCCCGCACGGCATCCTCTACGCCGGCCCGGAAGGCATCCTGCTGCGCCACCGCAAAGCGAGCCTGCCGGAAAAAAGCTCGCCGCGCCAGCACGGTTCGGTTCCCTGCTACGACACCCTGGTCACCTCGATGCTGGCCCTGGACTGTATCAGATCGGGGCGATTGATGGCCTGCCAGAATTATTTTTACGGTTTCTCGGAACTGGTCCTCAAGAACTGGCAGTTCCTTTACGACAACGGCTACTTTTTCGACGGCCGGTTGAAAATGCCGCAGCTTGATCTCTCGCCGGTCTGCAGTCTTGATCTCGACTGCCAGATTTCCAGCCAACCGACCGACCCATGCATGATCGAGCTCTGCGCCGACGACCAGGCCTTCGACCAGACCTTGGAACTAGTCTCCAGACAGAGCTGGACCAGCGACAAGAAAGACGCCATCCGCACCTTCTTCCCCTACCAGACCGCCTCTCACCTGACGATCGGTAAGGAGAACGGCCTGCCGGATAACCACCTGGGAGTGATCACCGAGGTCCTCCACTACCTGAAAGACGAGGTCAGCTGGAAAACCGGTTTTGAGAACCTGCGGCTCTTTCACGTCGGCAATATGATGACCACCGACCCGGTGGAAATAGACGCGGTCACCACCCTGCAGAACGTCATGGACAGTTACGTCAACCGGGACCATTTTTTGAGGCCCCTGTGCATCGGGGTTTTCGGCCCGCCCGGATCCGGCAAATCCTTTACGGTCAAGGAAGTAGCCAGGGTGATCTCCCGTAAATTCGAGACCAATCCTTTCGAGTTCTTCGAATTCAATCTCACCCAGTTCGATAGCCCCGACGAAATCAACTCGGCCATTGAACCGATCCGCGCCTCGGTCGCCAAAGGCATGGTGCCGATCGTTTTCTGGGATGAATTTGATTGCCGCTACGATGGCCACGAGTTCGGCTACCTGCGCTATTTCCTGCCTTCGATGCAGGACGGTGTCACCTATGTGCGTGGTATCCCCTACAACATCGGCCGGGCCATTTTCGTTTTCGCCGGCGGAGTTAAAACAAGCTGGACTGATATGGAACAACTGCTCGACGCCAAAAACATCGACCGGGCCAAGACCCTGAAGATCCCTGATTTTCTGAGCCGTCTCCGGGTGGTCCTGGATATTGACGGCATCGAGATCCCGGAAAACCACCTGACCAAGAAGGCCTCGCCGGAACAGTTGAACGACCTGCGCCGCATCCTGCTCAAACGGGCCTTCATCATCGCCCATCAGATGGACACCCACTGGAAGAAGGCGGCCCGGAAAACCTCCGGATTGTTGCTGCGCCTGCTGCTGGCCAAGTACAAGTTCGGGGCCCGCTCCATAGAGGCGGTTATCGAGTCAAGCGGGGCCGCCGACCGGCTGGTCTACGGCCTGCCGGAGCTTATCGCTCCTTCGGCTGCCCGCATCCACGCCGAATGGCAGATCGACATCGAAAGGCAGGTTGATCTGGTTCGCAAGGATCTGGGGATTCGGGCCGTCTGGTAATACTTTAAAATTAAGAAAGAAATAGTGTTTTCAAGATCATCAAAACGGGGAGGAAGAGGTGAAAGCAACAGAATACAACTATGACATCGTCAGAAGCTTTGTCAACTGGAGCATTCTCTGGGGGATCGTCGCGGTGCTGGTGGGGGTGATCGTCTCCTTCCAGATGGTCGATCCAAGTCTTAATTTTCCACCATACCTGACCTTTGGTCGCCTGCGCCCACTCCACACCAACGCCGGCATCTATGGTTGGGGGATCGGCGTCACCTTCGCCACTTTCCTCTATATCGTCCAGCGACTCTGCAAGACCCCGCTCTGGAGCCTCAAACTGGCCAAGTTCCAGCTCTGGTTCTTTAATACCACCATCGTTGCCACGGCGGTGACCCTGCTGCTCGGTTACAACACCACCAAGGAATATCACGAAATGGAGTGGCCGATCGACGTGATGGTGGTCATTCTCTGGGTAATGTTCGGCATCAACATCATCATGACCATCATCAAGCGCAGAGAGGAGCAGATGTACATCTCCCTCTGGTACATGATGGCGGCGATTGTTGGGGTAGCGATCCTTTATCTGGTCAATGCGGCGGCAGTGCCGGTCTCGCTGTTCAAGTCATACTCGGCCTACGCCGGTACCAACGACGCCAATGTTCAGTGGTGGTTCGGACACAACGCCGTGGCAATGGTCCTGACCGCGCCCCCCCTGGCGATGTTCTACTACTTCCTGCCCAAAGCGACCGGCGTACCGATCTACAGTCACCGCATGTCGATCATCGCCTTCTGGAGCCTGATATTCATGTACCTCTGGACCGGCGCCCATCACCTGCTCTGGACTCCGGTACCGGACTGGGTCCAGACCCTGGCCATGGCCTTTTCGATCATGCTGATCGCCCCTTCATGGGGGTCGGTCTTTAACGGCTACCTGTCGATGAACGGTCAGTGGCACCAGATGCGCGAAAATTATCTGGTCAAGTTTCTGATCATCGGCATTACCTTTTACGGTATGCAGACCCTGCAGGGGCCGATGCAGGCGATCCGGACTTTCTCGGCCTTCATCCACTACACCGACTGGATCCCGGCCCATATCCACATGGGAACCATGGGCTGGGTGTCAATGATCAGCTTTGCCAGCATCTACTATCTGGTCCCGCGGATCTACGGCAAAAATCTCTTCTCTATTCCGCTGGCCAACCTGCATTTCTGGCTGATCCTGACCGGCCAGCTTCCTTGCCAGCTTCTTCAGGTCCACGGCGCCCAGGCTCTCGACGACCTCGGGCAGCTGCTCGATGACCTTCGCCACCTGGCCGGTGACCCTGGCCACCCCGTCACCGTCGCCACCCGCGTCCACG
>CBDVDF010000053.1:0-8120 GCA_965372675.1 uncultured Desulfobacterales bacterium | reverse complement strand
GTTTTTTTAGGGCGTACAACTGACTCATAAAAGCAGTTGGGGCCATCATCGGCCCGAAGATCATGGTCTTGCCTTTAAGTTTATCTATTGAATCTATACCGCTTTTCTTCAGGGTAACAACCAGACCCCGGGAGCGGGCTTTGAGTTCGCCTCTTTTTTCAGCAGCGAGGATCTCCAGACCGTTGAAGCGGTGATACATGATATAGAGCAGGGAATTGGTGTGAGTGAAATCCAGGTTTTCTATTTCCTGGGCAAAATTGAGAGTGTCAATAGCCACTGCTTCAAAATTGACACCGAGTTCTTTACTAAGATAGGTGGTCAGCGGCGTAAAGCGCTTGAGGGTTTCTTCTTCACTGTTGCAGATCATGTAGCCGATCCGGTAGATGGGTACTTCGGCCGGCACCTCTTTTTTGCAAGCGGCCAAAGGAAGTAATACTAAAAGGATCAAGAAGAACCGGAATGCTTTCCGGGAGGATATTGGCATGATTATCTGGTCCATTGCTTGGTTCACTCGGTGCCCATTAGAAGTATCAATAGCTACGCGATCATTATGCAGCGTTTGTCGGGAGCAGATAATACTATTAACAATTAGCGCTTTTTTCCATCAAATTGTAAATCTCATCGGGGCAACTTTGATAAGTTGATATATTGCAATTGTTCCGGGAAATGATTTAATGTTCTTAACATCCAACTGCAAATATTGACTAAAGGGAAGAAAGATGAAAATTGCCTCGATCAGGATCACAATATTGGGTCTTCTGTTACTTGTCATGATGGCGACTTCTTCGCTGGCGGCCCCGAAGGATGCAAAGGATGAGTTTGATATCGAGAATGCCGGGATCTTGACCGGCCGAGTTGTTTTTGAAGACGGCAGCCCTTTACCGTACGGGTTTGTATCTTTCTTTGAGATTGATTCAACTTCTGATGAGCACCAGGATTACGGGACCAGCAAGCGCTCGCCGAAGATGGTGGCTTTTGTCGATAAGGACGGAAGTTTTACAACTCAACTGTTTCCGGCCGGAAAGTATTTCCTCGGGGCGGTCATGACTAAAAAATGGCGGGGCGGGCCGCCCAAAAAGAACCAGAAAAGATTTTCTGCCTTTGATAGTGAAGGCAAATATCTCGTTGTCGAGGTAAAAGCGGCTGAAACTGTCGATATCGGTGTCGTGAACCTCAATAAACCTGAGGCATTCCCGGAGAGAGAGAAGAAGTTTACCGTCAGTGGCAGAGTTCTGGATGAAAACGGCGCTGGGGTCACGGGTTCAGTGGTGGTCGCCAAGATAGATATCAACGACCCGAAAGGTATTTTTATCTCAAAGGTAACCGATATGCTGGGATTTTATGAACTAAAGATCAACCCCGGCAAATTCTTCTTTGTAGCCCGCAAGCAATTGACCTATGCCGGTCGTCCCAAGCCAGGTGGCTTGATGGGCACCCTTGGCATAGACAAACCGATGGGGATAGGCGGTAAATCCGATGAGATCCCGGACTATATTATCGGTAAGGATGGTCAAGTGTTCAGAAATGTTGATATCGTGATGTTCGAGGTGCCGATCCCGGAGGTTAAACGTAAGGAGGTCGAGGCCCAGGTCAAGGCCAAGAAACTTGACAAGAATACCCTGCCAGCGGATCTGCCACTTATGAAGAAGAAAGCTGAGAAAGCTAAACCCAGTCAGCATAAAGCTGAATAAAAAGTAATCGATCGTATTTCCTCAGGGGGCAGAGCTTTGGTTCTGCCCCCTTTTTATTGAGTGCATGTCCCAGGATTGAATATTCCTTTCCACCTTTATCAAGAGTAAATATAATGCCTGGGAAATACCCTCTCATCATCCACCACGGTTGACAGTCACCGGCGACCACCTCACCACCAACAATCAGATCAAGAAAAGGAAGATCCCCTGTATAGTTATCGCTGCCAGCGGTATGTGTACCGGCGGCAGGATCGTCAACTACCTGAAGGCCTTTATCGGGCGAGCCCAGCACCGATATCCTCTTTGTCGGCTACCAGGCCCGCGGCACCACCGGCCGCGTGATCCAGCAATATGCCCCGACCAACGGTTATGTCTATTTGTAAAAAACCAAAAAAACCAGGGACACTTCCCCTGTTTTCACAACAAGCATAGCCTAGGTAATCTGGCATGAATCATCTTTATAGATGAAGTCGTCTAGGAATTTACAACAAGAAAAATGTGGATGAAAAGGTCAGGGGTATTATCACAATAGCCTTGTCAAACACATTACAAGCTAAAAATTGGGAAATTATTGCCAAATTTCTCGGGATGTAATAATATAATATACTTACGTATTTGAAAGTATTAGCAGGTGTTTGCTCTGGGAGAGTCTCTTTAGGGGGGAGTTAGTTAGGTGAGTAGCCATATTGAAAAAACAATAAATGCTGCTTTAGGCAAAATATTGCGACCACTCGCTAAGTTGTTACTGCGCAATGGCATTGCCTACGGATCTTTTACTGAGATAGCCAGACGGGTCTTTGTAGAAGTTGCTTTTGCAGATTTTGTTCTGCCCGGGAAGAAACAAACTGTCTCCAGAGTGGCTGCTCTTACTGGCTTAACCCGTAAAGAGGTGAGCAGGATTCGTGGTTCCGAACCCGATGATGACATCATAGCATCTCAAAAATATAACCGGGCCATACGGGTTATCAGCGGTTGGAATAATGACCCCGCTTACACAGACAAAACTGGCACCCCGCTAGTTTTGTCTATGAATTCGCTCCAAACTTCATTCGCTACCCTGGTCAAGACTTACAGCGGTGATATACCAACCAAGGCAATGCTTAAAGTCCTTGTTTCATCCGGTAGTGTTGAAGAAAATGAGGATGGGACGGTCAGCCTGATAAAGTCTGCTTATATTCCATCCGGAGACCCAGCCGATAAGATCAATATTCTAGGCACCGATGCCCGTGAACTGATCTCCACTATCGACCATAATATTACTTCCTCCCCCGAAGACCTTCGTTTCCAGAGGAAGGTGTCATACTCCAACATACCCCCGGAAGCTGCCAAGGAATTCCGTTATCTCTCGAACATGAAGTCCCAGGCTCTTCTGGAAGAGTTTAGTGATTGGCTTCATGATAAAAAAATGGACTCTCCGGATGATAGTTCAAGTGATACGGGCAGGTATGTAAGTGTAGGGGTCTATTTTTATGAGGAACCCGAGTAGGGGGTGGGGATGATAAAGCGTATAATTGATAACCTAATAATCGCTCTCATTGTAATATTTTGTGCTGATATAGTTTTTGGGGGAGAGCTGAGCAGAGCGTTCAAGGTGAGTGTAGAGTATCTTTCTTCTCCTCCCGCAATCGAGCAGGTTAGCCTGCCTGGTAATGATTCTGATCAAAAAACACGCCGGCAGATCTTTAGTCGAGTAAAAAAGGCCAATCCCAGTTTTGATCATATTGAAAATAAGGTTACACTTACTGCAGCCGCCAACGGCATAGTTGGAACTGGCAAGCCATCTCTTGGCAAGACCGGTGTTTCTCGATATCAGCGGCAACCTCAAAGCAATAACCGTGGGAACCTTAAAGCAAATTCTGATGGTGGCACCGGGGTCCCAAGGCTTGTCCGTGGTGGAGGAACTGGAGGCACCGGTGGTCCCGTTGTTGCCGATAACGGCATAGGAGGCACCGGTGGTCCCGTTGTTGCCGATAACGGCATAGGAGGTACTGGTGGTCCCGTTGTTGCCGACAACGGCATAGGAGGCACCGGTGGTCCCGTTGTTGCCGACAACAATGACCCGGGCGACACCAACACTCCCAACGATAGCGAAGATCCGGGCAACACAGATTTTGCTGGCGGTGGTGGCATCGGTGGTAGCGGATCGCCATCAACCATATCATTGGGCACCATAACCGGATTTGGCAGCATTTTTGTCAATGGTGTCGAGTTCTTCTTCGCTGATGATGCCAAGATCAAACTCGAAAATGTCGATGTCCTGGATAGCGACCTGAAACTAGGAATGGTCGTAAAGGTCGAGGGAGAGATCGATGCAAACGGTACTACCGGCACGGCCACAAAGGTTGAGTCAGGTTACGTGGTGAAAGGGGCTATTGAAGACACACCTTTGGCGGACGTTGACAATCTTACCAAGACATTCACCATTCTCGGCAGCACCGTGATTGTTGACAGGAGCAGCACAGTTTTTCACCCTCTGCCAGGATCTGTCTCTTTTGACTTTGATACCATAAGCAAATGTAATTATATTCGTCTTAGTGGGTATTTTAACAATCAGGGTGTGATCATCGCTACCCACGTTGAAGAATTGGGCCAATATGACGAGGGAGTATCTAAGGTCATTGTTGGGGGGATTGTAACTGACTATAACGGGGTCGATCAATTTACCCTTGGTTCTCAGCTGATAACCATAAATAATATGACCGAAATCATTGCTTCTGACTCGGGTTTGAATGAGATCAAAGATAACGGTAATGTAAAGGTAAACGGTATTAAGGGTGACAATAACACCATAAAGGCGGATGTAGTAAACATAATTGAAATTGCCAATCAAACTGCCGATAAATGGATAATAGAAGGCATCATCAGCGATCTTGATGCTGCTAACCAGACCTTTGAACTGGATGATAATTTCTTTGATTATTCAGGTCTTGGTATATCCAGCTTGTCATTTGATCTGGAGAACGACTTGCACGTTGAGGTAACAGCAACGAAGCCAAACGACACCTGGGTTGTCGAATCGATCCTGGCCCGTGGCGGTAATGTGGAGATTGACGGGGTAGTTATTCAAAATGACCTGCTGAACAAGACTATTATAGTCGAGGTTGCAGATGGCCAACCCATACCCGTCTATCATTCTATACGTACCCTTTTAGAAGTAGAAGGCGCTGATTCTGGTAATGATACAGTCTCTGCTATTCTGGTTGGTGATTTTGTGAGGATCAAAGCTGTCGACAATATGGATGGTTCTGTTGATGCCAGCCTTATCAAAAGCGAGCCTCTGAAAGATGAAGCTAAATACAGAATTGTAGGAAGCGTCTCTTCTATCGAACCGACGGCTTACGAGTTAACAATTTTAAACACCACCTTTTCGATCTCAGACGCTTCTGAATTTGATGGAGAAACATTGGATGATTTTTTCAGACTGCTACAAATAAGTGATACACTCTCTGTTTTCGATTTTAGAATTAACGGGCAGATCTATGGAGATGGTGTAGTCGAAAAGGTTGAGATTAAATAAAAATAGGATCTAAAGGAGAATCCTCGAAACAAAGACACCCCTGGACCTCTTATTGAAAATCGAAACCGTGATGGGTAGCTATCCATGAAGTGATTCATGAATTAGAACTCGTACCAGATTTAAGCAGTCAAAAGCTTTAGGCCTGAGAACTCTCATTCAGCCTAAAGCTTTTTTTATGCCTTCAATAACCGCATGATCTCCAATTCAGATGATTGATATCTTGTGTCATTCCTGCTGTTAACAGTTATCCCCGACTAATACCAGTTCGATGTTAACCCAGAGTACGATAGCTTGTTTTTATTTGTTTGGGAAAATATGCCCAAAAAAAGTATTGCAGGCGTGTTGTTTTGGGAATATAGTACCAGGATATACGTGGGGGTAGGTAGTTTGAAAAGGCAACATTGCCCCTCCTACATTGCCAAAGCACAAATATCCGCTTCTTAAATGGTAAACGATTTCAGGAGTAAAAAATGAACAAAGCAAAGAACGTTAGATTAATGGTCGTAGATGACGAAGAGTCCACCCTCGGCGTCTTTCAAAGGGTCTTTGATAATCAAGGCAGTGTCGGAGAGTTGAATGTAAAGGCAGGCGCGATTGAGATCGACAATCTTACTTATGATCTTAGTTGTTGCCGGCAAGGTGAGGATGCGGTCGAAAAGGTCAGGGATTCAATAATTGAAAGAAATCCTTACTCGGTTATTTTTTTGGATGTTTCTCTACCCCCCGGCAAGAGCGGTTTCTGGATTGTCGAGAAAATTTGTTCCATTGACCCCGAAGTCAACATTGTCATTGCCAGTGGTGGAAGTATTTCTGATTTAAAGACCCCACCTTTCAATGCGGAATTCGCTCCCACAAATCGTTTGCTTCACATCAACAAACCTTTCGATCCCCAGGAGATCAAGCAACTCGCAGACTTATTGATAACAAGCTGGTTGGATAAAGAGAAAACGCACGGAGTCCTTAAGGAATTAGGGGCCAAGATGCTGGAGGACGAGATCAAAGAATTAGCCGATTCCCTAAGCAGCGAACTTTTCGATAGATCCAGGAAAGAATCCAGTGATGATTTTTTACATAACTACCAGCTTAAAATATCCAAACTGAAACAATCCCTCCAACATCAATTAAGGGAAGATAATGGGGCGGCCCTGCTATTCGGTAATGTAGCCCGAGCGAGCAGTAATAAAAAAGATAATTACCAGATCCATCTGAATAGAAACAAACCGGAAGATTTTGGGTCCAACGACTCAGATCCAAACAAACAGCTCTTGGCAAACATTTTAGAGCTTACCGAGCCATATCTTGAAAAGCTCTTGAGCAGCGGATTAAAAAGGGACCAAAAAGAATACGTATCGATCATTCGTCAAAATCTTTCAGAAATTGCCGGCCCGAACATGGGGGCTTTTACAAGAGACACCTATAAATTTACCAACAGTGAGATGAAAACTATAAATCTCATAAAACACGGCAAAACGTCGAAGGAGATCTCCGACATTTTCAATATCAGCAGAAGAACCGTAGAGTTTCACCGGAACAGTATCAGAAAAAAGCTAAATATCGATGGTTCTAAAGTGAATTTAAAGTCGTATTTAAGAAATCTCGACATGTGACCCAAGGTCTTATGAATATTTGACCCCAGGCTGCAAAGAATAATGGTCACATACATTCGCTCCAGCTGACAACAAAGGATCTAAAAAAACAAAAAAAATAAACAAATTTCATATTAGTGAAATATGTTTGCAATATATTGATAATATTGCACTTTTCCACTGTGTGGGTTTTTTCATTCAAGTAGTATTACGTATTTTTGTGTTACTTCCTTGTATTGCATGGGATGCGACACCGTGATAAATTTTCGGAGCTTAATATCCCAATATGGGATTTTTCTATCTAAATTTAATGTAAGAGCATATTGCATTTTTTCGGATGGAATAAAGTTTTTTTTGGGGGGGATCAAGTAGTTCCCTCAAGTTTTATTCAATAATTACAACAACTTAATTTTTTAGCAAAGGCAGGGGATAATAGTCTCTATTTTTTGCTTAGTTATAAATTAAATAAATTTTTGGAAATGAGAATTATGGGAACAAGAATTGTTGGTCTTTCTAAGGACCCAAGTTTCAAACACCGCACGGGGGAAAGTATGATTAAGAGAATGGCAGTTTTCACTGTTTTGGCTGTTGCGGCCTTTATTGGCAGCGCAACCACTGTCCAGGCATACCCGGTAGATTCGCCTCATAACGAATCAAACGGGATTTATTGTTTTACGTGCCACAACAATGCAGCATGGTATTGGAGCGATCCAAATAATAATACCGGCGATATTGATGTGACCACTCGTAATACGATATGTCTCTCCTGTCATGACCAATCGGCCAATATTATCCCCGGCCCAAGTGTCAAGGAAGCACCGCCCAGTCATCTGCATGCGAGTTCTTCAACCTCGGAAAGCAAAGGTGTCTGGTCGACTCAGTGTACGTCATGCCATGATCCTCATGCCCAGCCGCAGTTGGATTGGGCCACTACCGATCCGGCCGACTTCTGGCTGGCGGATGGCGACGTAGATTTTAATGTAGGTGCTCAGGCTTACAATTCCTCCGATCCGGATGGCCAGGGTTTCGGTGCCACCACTGTCGGTATCGCATTTGTAAGTGGTCTTCCCGGTTGGACCGATCCCCTGATCTGGGGCAGTAAAGGTGGTAAGATTGATATCAGCAGGGCTCAAGATAATTCCCGAGGCCTCATTTTTGTTCCCAACAAATCAGTTCCCACTGAGACCTATGAAATCCTCAATGTTATTGAGGATATTCCTGGCTTCTCGTATATATTAAAGGTAAAGGGTCAGATGACTTCTGCCCAGGACCTGGTCCAGTTCGGTGTTTTTTATGGCGCCAACCTCAAGTCATTAGTCGTCAGTC